>JBEIQF010000100.1:0-10356 GCA_040376635.1 Halobacteriovoraceae bacterium | reverse complement strand
TTTGTTTCTATTTCATACATGTGCTGGGCATTCCGTCGTCAGGGCGTAGTTCTCGATGCTAAGAAAAACACAATTAAAAAATGGTTGTACTAATATGAAAAAACTCAGCTACCCATTCTCTCCAGATCAGGTTCGTGAATTAAAAGTCGGTGACATGGTATTGATCACAGGAAAACTTTTTACCGGAAGAGATGCAGTTCATAAGTATCTTCATGACGGTGGGAAATCTCCAGTCGATCTTAAAAACCAGATCATCTATCACTGTGGTCCTGTGACGATGAAAGATAAGAAGACTGGTAAGTGGACTGTGACAGCTGCAGGTCCAACGACTTCTATTCGTGAAGAGCCTTATCAATGGGAAGTGATCCGCGATCACGGTATCGTTGGTGTTATTGGCAAAGGTGGCATGGGCCAGAAGACTCTTGATGCGTGCAAGGAATACGGCTGCGTTTATCTTCACGCTGTAGGTGGAGCTGCTCAGGTTCTTGCTGAAAAAATCAAGTCTGTTGATGGATTATATCTTGAAGAGTTCGGTTTGCCGGAAGCCATTTGGGAAATGACTGTTGAAGATTTCCCTGTCGTTGTGACAATGGATTCACATGGCAATTCATTACATAAGGATGTTGAAGCAGCTTCGAAAGAAGTGCTTAAAACCGTAATCTAGGAAAGTAACCGTAACCAGATTTACGGTCACAAGATCCTTCCCCGTTATACATCAAAATTCCGGCCAGCATCTGCTGGCCGTTTTTTTTGAGAACGATTGCTCCCCCACTATCTCCCTGACATGCACCGGATGTTTTATTCAGGAAGAGGGCCGCAACCGAACCATATGATCTCGCGATGAGAAGAGATGATTCCACCTTCTTCTGGCGAGCTATCAAAGTAAGTTTCGTATTATTCACAAGATCATTTTTAGAAGCGAGTTTAATCGGTGTAACGGTCGTAGGTTGAACGAGTTCAATCATGGCGAGATCTTCGGCCTCAAAACCATTCCCTTCAAAATACGTCGCTGAAAGAGTCACTGTCTTTGCACGGTGAAGTTTGTTTCCCACTTTCACATATACAAGCTCTGGGCGATATTCCAGCGCGTGACTCATGGAATAGACTTCACCGCCGAATGCATCGATACAGTGGCCGGCAGTCAAAACTTTATTGGCAGCGACGAGAACGCCCTGGCAGAAATAATCTCTGTCAGTGTTATCTGGATCACGAAGGTGAAGTGAAACAACGAAGGCGTCCTGAGAAGGCTCAACCTTTTGGCCATACAAAGCAAAGGCGCTTTGAGTGATGAGAAGTAATAAAAAGAAAAGGCCATGTTTCATGGCCCTTTAAATATTCAATTGAGAACGTTATGTGGAGATAAGGGAGTAAAGATTACCGTTTAACGGCCTGTGGAGCTTTTACAGGTTTCTTCACACTCACAGAAACACCGCTTTTTTGCTTAACATTTTCATACACAGTCTGGGCAAATGCCTGTGAACTCATCACAATCGAAATCACGAGTAATAAACGCATAAAAATTCCTCACTTTTCCCTATTATATCGACAGACGTGGATTTCATGAAATGAAGGCCCTAAGTGCCTGATTCCCGACAAGGGCATCAGGTGTGTTTAGGGCCATTTGGCAGAGATTTAAGTCAGTTTAGAAAGTTCCCTTAAAGAAAGTCTTCATCTGCTCCCAGGCACGTTTTGATGATTGCTCATTGTAAGCAGCACCCTTTGAATTATCATTTCCCGCTTCAGGATTAGTGAATGAATGAACAGTGTTGCCATAGGCAATGAACTGCCAGTCAGCTTTTGCTTTTCTCATCTCTTCCTGAAACTCTTCCACTTCTTTCACAGGAACATACGGATCATCCCCACCGTGAAGGACTAGAACTTTTGGAGAAAGTGTTGATGCTTTCATTGGAGTTGAAAGACCACCATGGAAAGAAACCACTGATGCAAGTGGAGCACCGTCGCGTGCAAGTTCAAGTGCAACTGTTCCGCCAAAGCAGTATCCCATCGCAGCGACTTTATCTTTGTTCACACGTTTATTTGCAACGAGAGTTGCAAGAGCAGCTTGCGCTCTTTCACGCATGAGTTTTCTGTCAGATTTATATCTACCTGCAAGCTCACTTGCTTCTTTCATGTCTTTTGCACGAACACCTTGTCCATAAACGTCAGCTGCGAAAGCAACGTAACCAAGTTCCGCGAGGTCTTTGGCCTTCTGTTCAGTGAAAGGACCATTCCCCATCCACTCGTGGAATACGAGAACACCTGGTGCAGGCTTTTTGATGGAATCATTATAGGCAATCACGCCTTCCATTTTTACGCCGTTAGATTCATAGATAACTTTTTCTGTTTTTACTTTTGCGAATGCGAGTGTCGGTACGAGAAACAACAACAATAGTTTCATGAGAACTCCCTTTTTTCAGATGTAAAAATAATAAAGGATCGTTCGGGAAATGCATGGTGTGGAGAGCTAGAATTAAGTTATGTCGAAGGTATGGAAGAAAAAATCTTAAAGCTTATTGAATCCTACAAGGCAAGAGAGGCCCTTATGACTAAGGTCATTATTGAATTGGACAAAAACAAAGATTCTTATAAGGAAAATGAACTCAAACTTGCTAAAAATACCCGACTATTTTGGAGGACGGTGATTAAAGATTTAGAAAATTTGATCCGATAAAGGGAGCATGAAACTAATTGAGTTATTTCATTTAAGAAGCAAGCTACTCCAAGAATTTGAAGAAGATTTTTCAAAAATGGAATTTAAATCAGACGATGAAATGATGAAATACTATTCAGCATTCCAGGATGGCATGGCCCATTTTTTCGTTCACTCAATGATCCACATTATGGATCACTCTGAACAAACCGGCGAAGACAAAGCCGCTTAGAACCCTGTCTTCACTCCAAAGCTAGCACTAACCCCTGACAACGCAGAACTATCCTCTTTCCATTCCTGATTCCATGACTGGTAATCAAGCTGGCCATAGAACGCCTGTTTGTCTGTATAGTAGCGGTGGATTCTTATAAGCGCACGCATCCAAGGAAGAGCTTTCTCACCACTCGCTCTCGATGTTATGAAGAGCGGATGATAAGCGATTGTGAGCGAAGTCTGAAGCTCCCAAAGGTTATTCAGAGGATTGATGAGACCAATCTGGAAATCAGGTCCGAGAGATGCTGTAGGCTCAACTTCAATTTTGTTATTGAATCGGTTACCCATGAACGCCGGAAGACTTAAGTAAGACAAACCTGCTCCGTAAGTGAACTTCCTGTGTCCCCACTTCTTTTCTTTGTGATAAGTATAGGCAAAACGATTCGCTAATCCTGAATCAATGCCTGAAGAAAGATGAAGGAAAGAAACTTCGAGTTTTCTATTAAGTGAATTCAGAGTCGGACGACGGTTCCATTCGGCCTGCAAACCAAGCCCCGTTAAGCTCTTTTGATCAAGGCGGGTATCTGTCTCAATGTTTTCACTCTCGTACGCGAATTGGGCAAGAGTCACACCGAGAAAAAGATCATTGCGGAAGAACGTACGGGTTGGGACAGTTTTAATGTCTTCCATCTCACGGCCTTGAATCACGTCTTCAACTTCTACCTTGTTCCCGTTACGGGAAATTTTAACAATCGACTTATTGGAATCCTGATAACCTTCGGCCATTGATTTGATAGTGAGTGTCGTCACACCATCTTTTAATCGCTGAGTGGCGAAGGCCAGAGGAGAGAGTTTAAGTTTGAATCTGCGATTTTTCTCACCACTGTCTGGTGAGGGGAAATATTCAATTTCGTAATTTTGAGCTGATCGAACCTTATCCCATGAAAGAGTCACCTTTTCACCGATAGTCAGTGAAACTTTCGGTGCTTCGAGAAGTCCACCAACTCTCACGAAAGATTTATACATGGATTCAGGAACTTCTTCGGCTTTTCTAGGATCTTCATCTTTTTCAAGAGCTAGCACGGCCCATGTAACGTCACCAAGCTTTTCAATATATACAGGTGATTTTTGATCAGGCAGAACAGCATTATGAATAACATCTTTATCTTGATTCCTGACAATGAGCTGATAGTTTGAAGCTCCTGCAATCGGACCCCATTCAAAATTCACAAGCCCATCACTGACTTTATCTCCAGTGGAAGGTCTTAGCTGAAGTGGATTCTGCATTCTCACTTTAAGTGGAATGTTTGCTGACCACTCACCCGGAACACCTCGTTTATCCATTGAGCGAAGTCGTAGAAAGTATTTTCCCGGAGGAACAGCATGTGACCATTGTGGAGAATCGGTTTTATATTTTCCGCGCGGAAGGATTTTTCCTTCTTCTTCCTGGAAGAGTTCAATTTCATATTCCCGGGCATCTGCCACTTGTTCCCACTCAAGATCAATCCAGCGAGAATCCTGAGCGAATACGTTAAAGCAAAAAAATAAAAGAATGATCGTTATAAAAGATTTCATCTGACCTTGATACCTTTGATCTTAGGAGCTGCAATCATACTCTTCTCCGGAACTTCCACATCAATACGCTCACTCAGTTCTCCAAGACGTCTGTATTCATCCTGAAATTTTGTCTGAAGAGTATATTTACCTGGCATGAGTCCTGAAAAAGAAAGTTTATCATCTGAGAATCTTCTCTCATCCACTACTCTGCCGGATGCGTCCATGAGTGAAGCAATCACAAGCCAGTTAGGTTTTGTATTCTCAACTTGAGTTCTAAGTTCACCTTGAGGAGTAGCTTTAAGCGATTTCTTCTGGCCAAGCAACATCGGTGCAGGTGGAAGTGGAGCTTCCTGAACTTTAAATTCCAGGATATCTGATTCAGCAGAAGTCTCCCCGTTCTCATCAAGGGCAGATACCTTCGCGAAGTAGATGCCGTCTTTCATCACCCTGTAAGGGAAGTCACGTCCCTGAACCTGGAATGATTCAGCATCCTTTAAATCAGCGAACTGGGAAATTTTAAGTATTGAGACACCGGTTGTTCTCTTTTCCCAGCGAAGAATGACGATAGGAAGTGAATCAAGATAAAGGAAATTTCTCTGGGCCATGTTCCACTGAATAACGCCTTCTTCTTTTACTTCAAACTTTCTCTTTACAGGAAGAACAGACTTCTTGCCGTCTGGCCCTTCTGAAAAGACTTCCCATGTGTATTTTCCTACGCGATTTACATTTATCAGAGCTGAATTTTCTGAAGCTTGAGTTTCGCGTTTGAAATTTTCTCCTTCAATTCTGAGTTCGTAACCTCTCACATTGTCCTGACGTCTCCATTCAAACTTAACGTTATTCGATGGATTCTTACCAATGTAGTAAACAGCATTATCAACTGGGGAAAGCGGTGTTGGGGAAAGAAGATTTGAACCCTGGTGAACGGTGAAGGAGATTGCTTTAGATTCTACCCACTCGTTTTTCCCAACACGACTTTTTACTCTCCAGAAAAACTCGCCCTGAGGAAGATTGCTCGTAGGGGTATAAAAAGTCTGGTCTTTAATTTCTGACGTAAAGATCATCTGAGAGAAGTTTGTATCCTTTGCCACTTCAATCACTACATCATCACCAGCATTACCCTTGATCCATTTGAAATCGAATGGACGATCTCCTGCCTTGATAAGCTCTTTATCAGCTGGATAGAGCGGACTTGGCGGAAGTGGTTTTTTAAAATCAAGTTTCATGACAGGAGATTTGGCTTCATTCTCCCCGACTTTCGTGACAAGTTGCCAGTAGTTCACACCACTGAACATTTTCACGTCCACTCTACCTGCCGTGAATGGAACATCGGCACCAGAAACTTTCTTAAGTGTCTTGGGCGATTCACCCAAATACACTTCAACAATTTCTGAACGGTTCGCAGCTTTCCACTGAAGGGGAATTGTTTCTTTGGTAGAAAGAACTTCTTCCGAATAATTTGGCTTCAATTCACCAAAGAGACTTTCGCCTCCAAAAGATTCAACCTGGCTTCCACCATCCTGAGAAACTGAAATGGCCGCATTCCCTTTAAGATCTAGTTTTTTACCACCAGAGAGGAGATCCAGATTCTGGTCAGTCGATCCTTCTTCCTGCTTGATGAAGACTCGACCCTCAAGCATGTTCAGGGATAGTTTTTTTCCACCCTGAGACATCACGATGGTTGAATTCTCCTCAATCTCTAACTTAGAAGCTGACTCAGTGAATTTGATTACTGTTGAAGAAAGGCCTGCGGTCTTGATTTTATCGCCGAGATAAATTTCATCACCCTTGCGAACAGGTGACCAAAGTAGTCTGCCTTCTTCCTGGCGGTTAACATCGTTTCTTAGATCGAGAACGTGAGCGATGACTTGTCTGTCTTTCCCTCCACTTGTCATGAGTTCCTCTGGACGAAGGAAAAACCATGAGAGTGCAATTCCGACTATTGCGATCAAGAGTGCGAGAAGAATTCGTTTCATAAACATATTTTATCCCATCTTTTCTTTATATGTTTAAAAAAAATCCGAGAAGAATAGTGATGAAGATCCAAAATAAAAATATTCATCTTCCCATCGTATTCAAGTTAGTTTTTCTAACTTCTCTTCTCGTTGTGGCCGTTGCTCTGACCATTGCCTGGAAAAACTCTGAACTTTTCTCGCAAATTTCAACTGACCGTGAGGAATCGGCGGCAGAGATGATTACATCTTCAAAAGCGCTCGAAGTAGACGCGATCCTTGAAAGTTATGTAGAGAAATTGACTACTATTGCCATGGACTCTTCTCAGAAGAAATCGCTCAATGGTGACCTTGCCTACTTTAAGCTGGAAACAACAAGCGAAAATACCGTTCAGTTTGACCTGGAAAACCAAACAGGAAAACAGGAGCCAATCGCAGAATTCAGAAAATCTCTTAGCTCATATCAGTCATACGTAAACTTCATCAAAGACGGTAACGTATTCATTTCGAGTACCGGACCAATGATGAAAGAACCATACATTGTTGTTGGAACTCCGGTTGCAAAAGAAAACGGCACAGTTTCTCACTGGGCATGGGGTTTCTATAGAGTGAATAGACTTCAGTCTTCTTTTGAAAAATCAAAAAACCTTTCTATCTATCTTCTTGATCAACGCGGAAAAGTCATTGTTCACCCTGATGAAAAGATGACTGTAGCTGCAACAGACCTTTCAACGAACAAGTTCATTGCAACTGTTCTCAATACAGAAATCAGGAAGAAGCAGCAGTATCAGGACGAAAAACTTTATTCGTACGCTCGCTCGAATTTTGGGCCAATGGTCATGGGCGAAATTCAGCAATCCATCATTCTTGCTCCTTCAAAACTTGCAAAAGACACTAGTTATTTTATCCTTGGTATGATTCTTTCGCTTTCTTTCTTCTTCTCAGTTGTCTTTGCTCAGCAACTTTCAAAAAACCTTGAGAAACTCACAGACCTTGCTCACAGAATTGCCCATGGTGATTTTGATTTTCAGGCCTCAGATGAAATCAGATCAAAAGATGAAATCGGAATTCTTGCAGAAGCTTTCGATGATATGACTGAAGGTCTTCGCGAAAGAGATAAGATCAAAAACATTTTCACTAAGTTCCACGGTTCGGTTGTAACAGATACACTTATGGACCAGGAAGATCTTCGTAAAGGTAAGATGTGCGAGGCCATCGTCTTCTTCTCCGATATCCGTGGCTTCACTGACTTCTCTCAGTCACGCTCACCTGAAGAAGTTGTGGGAATGCTGAATTCATATTTCGAAGTGATGGTTGGCATCATCAACAGGCACGGTGGTGTTGTTGACAAATTCGTAGGTGATGCAATCATGGCCGTATGGGGAGCTCCGAACAGTACACCAGATGATGCTAAAAATGCAGTGATGGCGTGCCTGGAAATGAGAAAAGCTCTCGCTATTCTTAATGAACAAAGAATTGAAGAAGGCCACTCTCCGATCATGATCGGAATGGGTCTCCACGCAGGTCCTGTAGTATCGGGAACAATTGGATCTAACGAACGTCTCGAGTACACAGTGATCGGCGATACAGTAAACACTGCCTCTCGTATTGAATCTTCGACGAAGGCCTTTGGTACTGATCTTCTTATCTCTGAAGAAGTTGTAAGACGAATTGACGATCAATATCTACTCACTTTCGCCGGAAGCACAAAAGTTAAAGGCAAGACCGAACCACTTAAGCTCGCGAAAGTTAATGGTCACTATGACGAGGACATGAACCCTGTTATAGTAGCTACACCTTATTCACAGTATGAAGCCGAAGACAGTGATAAGGTGAAGATTGTGGCATGAAATGGATAGTTCTTTTAACAACACTTCTCCTAGCAGCTTGTAATTCGCAACAGTCGAAATTATCATCTATTGGCGGAATCGACAGCTCTCAGTCAACGAATACTCCCATAATTACAAACGTAACTGTTCCTCCGGCAACAATTTATGGAGCTGGAAGTGATTTGAATTTCTCAGTCTCTTTTTCTAAACCAGTGACGGTAGACGGCGTTCCCAGAATCACTTTTCAAACTGATGATGGGATAAGGCACGCACTCTATCAGGCAGGCACAGGGACATCTGTTCTTCAGTTCAGATATACGGTTTCTGCCGACATCCTTGACGACAATGGGATCATCCTCTCTCAGGCAATTGATCTCAATGGTGGATCAATTTATGATCCGATTGAAAATGAAGATGCGCTTTTGACTTTTTCCTATGTTCCCACTTGGGGAATCATGATCAATTCAAGAGATTCTGCTCTCGTTTCAATCGCCCCTCCGGCAAATGGAACTTACTCTGCGGGCCAGACACTTCGTTTTATTGCAACTTTCAACTCGCGTGTTTGTGGAACAGGAACTCCTAGATTGTTGTTAAATATCGGTGGCAACACAAGATATGCCACTCGTGTAGCTGAAGCATGTGCGACCACGATGAAATTTGATTATGTGGTTCAGGCGGGTGAAACTGACGGAAATGGAATTCAGTTGAGCGGAACGAATATAGATGTATCTATCATTCCATCTTCTATCAAAGATTCTTTTGGTGACAGTGCTGTTTTGAGCTACTCAGCGGCGACTTATGCCTCTGTCCTCGTTGGTAGTGTAGCTCCCGTAGAATTGCCCCGAACTCCTCCGGTTGATGATACCTATGCTATTGGTGAACACATCGAGTTCATTCTTAACTTTGATAAACCCGTTTTTGTTACTGGAGGAACTCCTGATGTACATATTGTTGTGGGAGGGCTTGTCAGGTCAGCATTTTATCTCAGTGGAAGTGGCACTCAGTCGCTTGTCTTCCGCTATACAGTCGTTGAAGGCAACCTTGATACAGATGGAATCTCGGTCTCTGGTTTTCAATATAACGGATCATCCATAAAAGATGCAGACAATAACAACGCTCCACTCGGACAATCGTGGCCATCACTTGCTAACGTGAAAGTTGATGGTGTGAGACCTGTGATATCTTCTATCGGTACGCCTTCAAATGGCATTTACCGCCCCGCCGGTTTTATTGATTTTGTCGTTACCTGGTCTGAACATGTAAACTTCCAGGCCCCCTTCCCCTATCTGGGAATTAGTCTTGATTCAAGTGCAGCGATTAAACAAGCGACCTCTCACACTAACGACGGTTTTGTAACAACCTACAGATATACTGTCCAAAATGGTGATGCGGATTTTAATGGAATATCTATCATCGCTAATATTCTTACTCTCCCTGGTGGTGGGGCCGTAACTGATGATGCCGGAAATTCGGCGACACTTACTTTCCCTCCCCAGACAACGTCAGGCATCTTAGTTGCGCCATACGGAGTTGATCATTGGTATGATCCTACAAACTACGGAACCTATGGAACATCTTCTGGTACTACTCTGAATCAGTTTCTCGATCTCATACAAAATTTTAACGGTATCATCTCAGGATCTTTGGGGTGGAATGGAACACCTAAAAGAGTAGATTTTGTAACAGGTCCAAATAGTCTTACTTTCTCAAGTGATTTTGCGAATTTCTCACACATCTATATTGTACTGACGACCAAGGCCAGTTCATTCCCTGGACCGATTATGTATGATGGAATTGGTACTGATGTGTCCTTAAATATTGGTTCAACTATGAGCGTGGGAGCGAACTGCGGAAACTGTGCTGAGTATTACAATGGAACGAGCTGGATTCAGACCACTGCTGGCACAGGAAACTTTGGATCTGCGGGACTCAATCAGAAAAAAATCATCATGCTGAAATACAATGGCCAGGCCAACGTGAATTTAAATCTAACCGCGTTTAACGGCTGGTATTTAAATGAGCTGTTTTTACTCAATGGCCCAAGTGTTGAAACATATTCTGCCCAATTCTATCGAGCACTTTCAGCGAAACATTCCACGAGCACTCTACCTTAGTCACTCTCCGACCGCACTTTGAGACGACCGGAGAGATCAAC
>JBEIQF010000089.1:0-10758 GCA_040376635.1 Halobacteriovoraceae bacterium | reverse complement strand
TGTGGGTTACCAGCCTACACTTGGTACTGAAATGGGTGCAATGCAAGAGCGTATTACATCTACTAAAGATGGTTCGATTACATCAATCCAGGCCGTATACGTTCCTGCGGATGACTATACCGATCCAGCTCCTGCTACAACGTTCGCTCACCTTGATGCTACAACAGAACTTTCTCGTCAGATCGCTGAGCTTGGAATTTACCCTGCGGTAGATCCTCTTTCTTCATCATCTACGATTCTTTCTGAAGAAATCATGGGTGCTGATCACTATACTACTGCGCGTGCTGTTCAATCAGTTCTTCAGAAGTATAAAGAGCTTCAAGATATCATCGCGATCCTTGGTATGGATGAGCTTTCTGAAGATGATAAGAAACTCGTTGCTCGTGCTCGTAAGATCCAGAAGTTCCTTTCTCAGCCGTTCTTCGTTGCTGAGCAGTTCACTGGTATCCCGGGACAATTCGTGAAAATCGAAGACACAATCAAAGGTTTCAAAGCAATTCTAGCTGGTGAAGTAGATCACCTTCCAGAGCAAGCTTTCTACCTCGTTGGTGGAATCGATATGGTTCATGAAAAAGCTAAGAAACTTTCTGAAGGGAAGTAATTATGGCATCAGCCTTTAAACTCAATCTTTTCACGCCTAAGGGTGTAGTGATCAAAGATCTTGAGTGTAACGACATCGTGATTCCTACTGTTCGCGGGGAGATTAACATTCTCCCTGAACATACTCACATTCTCACTGAATTGAGCACAGGGATCCTTACTGCTAAGACTCCAATGGGTACTCGTCACTTCTCTGTGACTGCTGGTCTATGCCGAGTTCTTAAAGATACAGTAACGGTTCTTTCGTTCACTTCTGAGCGTGCTGAAGATATCGATCTTGAAAGAGCGAAGTCTGCGAAGTCCAAAGCTCATGATCGTTTATCTGGTAAAGAAAGCCTCACAGACGTTGATCTCATCAAGTTCCGTCGTAAGATGGAAAGAGCTGAACTTCGTTTGAGACTAGCTAACCTCAAATAAATTGAAAGCCACCTTCGGGTGGCTTTTTTTTTATAATTTTTCTTATCTTGTTTCTTGTCATGACCTCTCTATCATCAATATGAGAGGTTTTTATGAAATTCACATTCCTTTTCCTTTTGAGTTTTTTCTCTTTTAACTCTTATGCAAGTAAGGATGTTCTGCAGATAGCAGAAAAATATTGTAATCAGAAAGTAGAAAGGGCCTGTTACATGGTTAACTGCCATAAAAAGCCGGAAACTTGCAAAGACGACAAGCCTGATAAAGAGTTTGTTGAGGAAACACATAAGAAAATGAAGGAGTATGAAAAGTCTTGTCCCAAAGATGATTTAAACTGCATGATACAGAAGGTTCAAGAAGAGGCAGAGGCTCCCTTGAAAGAACTTGAAAAGGAATGTAACAAAGGTAAAAAAGAATCTTGTTTCGATATGGAGTTTATGAAAGCTATGCCTGGTCTGACACCATAAAACATCTCGCATACTCGTGACTACTCACCAATTTCTTGCCCTTGATTAGGCAGAAAGCGACAACCGGCAACTTTTCCCCTGCGTTTTTCACACCATACTCATCTAAAATAAACGTATATGTCGTTCTTGCTAACACGGATGTTTGCTTATTTTACGGTCGCTATGTACCTCGTTGTGGGTACTGTAGCTGTTCGTTTTTTAGCGCCGGAAATGACGACAGTTTCATTCACGACTTCATACTCTAAAATCCTCTCAAATACAGAAATCGAAGTAGCACAGGCAGAAGCCGTTGTTGCTCCCGAAATGAGCTTTGCGGCGATCAAGATGCCGGTAGAAGTGAAGCCTGCTAGAGTTCCTGCGAAAGTAGTCGCTAAGGCAGCTGTAGTTAGAAAGCCAGCTGTTGTAGTAGAAGTTGTTAAGGCTCCTGAGATGAAGATTGAGAAGGTAGCTACTAATGAGCTTCCTTTCTATGAGCCGGTTACACTTTCAACAATCACAATCAAAACTGATCTCGATACAAACCTGGTAGCTCTCTATCAGGACTTTGCTTATGAAGCTGTTGCGGCTGCAACTGCTCCAGTGTCGGATGAGATTTCAACAAAACTTGCTGCATCTGAAGAACCTGAGTTTTTTGAATATTCGGCCGACGGCTCAGTTGATGAGAAAAAAGAAGAGCCGGTAAAAGCTCCGGAAACTGCAGAAGTTAAAGAAGACGTTAAAGAAGAAATCGTTACAGAAGATATTGCAGACATGGTTTCAGCAGAAGCTCCGGTTACGGCAAGTGCAGCAGCTGTGGCAACTGAAGAAGTGGCGGATGATGACCTGATTGCTTTTGACTACTCAAAAGCGGACAAGGATATCAAGGCCCAGACTATGCCGACAATTTCTACGGTGACTACTCAAAGTGTTGCGGCTCCGCAAGCACCTGGAGTTTCAGTAGATCTAAGAGGTTTAGGTCAGTCTAAGCCATCATCAAATAAGCCGTCGAAACCTGTGACTACTCAGTCTGAAAAAAATAATCTTGTGGATAACTCTAATAAGGTTGTGGAAAAAGCAGTCGCTTCAAAATCTTCAGTTACTTATCCTAGCCGCGTGACTATCCAGATTACAGGCACAGATCTTAACAATACTGTTGAAGAAAAAGGTTTCGAGGTTCGTTTTCAGGATGATCTTTCTGACGCCATTCAAGACTACGGTGCTGGCGAAATCAACCTTGACCAGACACTTTCACAAGAAAAAATGACTCGCTCAATAACTGTATTAAAGCGTGGATTCACACCTACAAATACAGACCTGATTATGGAATATGAAGGTGCAAGGGTTTCTCTTCCTATTATTGAAGAAGGGAAATTCAATGAACTTCTTGCTCCTTTCGAATCTCGTGGGCCTATCGGGGCAGTTTTGGTTGAGCTTGAAGAGAATGTAGAAGGTGCAATTCTTGATGTTCCTTATTCTCAAGTTCTTAAACTAGATGAAGATCTTAGAGTGACTGAAGAGAATGTATTCTCATATCAACTGTTTGTTGGTGTGAAAGCAGGTAACGCTCTTCTTTCTTATAAAGATGCACGTGGAACAACTTCAAAAATCATTCATGTTCATGAGCGTGAACTAACTTTCGAGTCTAATTTCTTTGAGGAAGTTTTGAACGAAAGAGTTTCTCTTCTTGAGGAAGATCTACTTGGAAAAGAAAAGACTCCGTTGATTGTTTCTGCTGAAGAAGTAAAAGAGTTTGCGACGAATAAGACTGCTAAGAAAATCAACAATCACACATATGAAACTGATTTTGGCCGAACTCTACTTGGCGGAAGAAAGTACATTGAACTTTCACATCAGCGCGAACCAGTGTTTGTCGGATTTAAAGAGAACATGCAGCTTGAAATTCCTTCTGAGAACTTCATGCGCTATATCCTTTCTAAATTTGAAGGTTCATCACTTGGTAACCGATGTCTGGTCCAGGTAAACCTTTCCAAAAAAGCTCTAAAAGTAGATGTGGGTTCTGAGTCAGTGGGTGCTTCCCTCATGACTTATACACAGATCCTTGATGCTGACGGTAAGTTCTATGATTCAGTCGGAGCGAAGAGCCGCAAGGTGATCGTGGTAGGTGAGAATCAAGGTCCTCAAGAGAACAGTCAGGATGCTAAAATCAATTTCAAAGTTACTTATGAAGATGGAAGTGTTCAGTATCTTGGAAGCTACTGCTCACCGAACTCTTATTTAGTTGAACAGCTCTGATTCCCTAAAAATCTCGTCCAGTCTTTCGGTTTAACTTTCAACATGTCTTTATATTGAATCTCTATAAACTTACTCTTGGGTAGTGTCGATTTCGTCGTCAGGATATAACCACGAGGAATCTGTGTTTGTAGATCCTGGATCTGATGATTGTGAAAATGCACATCATCCATCTGGGATTCGCTGAGAACTTTTGGGATTTTCAAAGAGCATTTCGCCATGAAGAATCTAAGCCTGTCATCAACGTCTGCTCGGTCTGATTTGTGAAGATCATCAAAAAGTTCTTCTCTGTAGGCGAGTGTGTGGGCAAGGGCGAGAAACTCTGAATAGAAATTTTTACTCGCAAATCCGAAATGCTGAGAGTCACTGTGCTTTATGATGTCTTCAAGGTCCACATTGCTAGATGCAAGTTCTCGTTTCGTTTTTAAAAGATGTTTTGTGCCTGAGTTATATGCTGTTACAGCAAGATCCCAGGATTTCATAATGGTGTAGTTCTCAGACATGAGATATCCCGCCGAGACAGAGGCTACACCCACATTTGATCGATAGTCAGTGTTGGCGGTTCTCTTTGGAGCATAGTAACTCGCAATAAGTGGCATGAATTGCCAAACTCCAAGAGCGTTCACTTTAGAATGAGCTTTTGGATTGAAGCTCGATTCAAGAAAAGGAATTGCGATCAATTCTTTAGGTAGCTTTCTATCCGTAAAATACTCGGTAATAAAATGTTGATAGGGAAGTGATCTGATCACCCCATCACGAATGAAGTTTTTCTGCCCAGTCTGAGTCCTGAGGTTTTTTTTGAGTTTTGTGAAGAAGATACTGCGATCAGATTTTTTGATCGGTAAGGTAACATTGGCCTGTTTTAAAATGCGATAAATCTTTTTCGCTGAAAGGCTAAGGGAATAGGGATCTTTAGATAGTTCTTCAAGATCAAGCCTTAGATCATCCAGTTTTTCCTGAGAAATCTTCTGCTGAAGAACGTAGAGAGTATTCTTCGGCAAACCTTTTTCATGAAGGTGTCCGAAATCGAGAACTTTATAAATGATCGAGAGATTTGTTTTATCGTGAAGGACAACTGAACTTGATTCAAACTGAGTGTAAATCATGAACCAAAAGTTCACTGTCGGATAGTAGTAGGGTGTAACTTTGAAAATGTTTGAAACACGATCATCGTGATCATTCAGATATTTCCTGAAAGCATCTGTCGACATCCAGGCGCGCTCACGAACGTCGCTTTTTTCTTCTTTGGGTAATTTGCGCCAAGTCAGATCTGTTCCAAAAAATGGATCAGAAGCAGTGACGATGACCATTACAACAAGAGCAAGAAGAAGATACTTAACGATCATTTAGGACTCAGAATCTGCATTGTTCTCTTGTACCCAGCTTCTACAGCGTGTGCCGAAACTTTTGAATTAAGAGAGAATGAGTTCGCAAAGAAAAGTTTATAGTCATGATGATTAGGGAAAATATCAATGAGCTTAACTTTCGGATTAATATTCAATTTACGCTGGAGGATCGCCATGATCTCACGACGGTGAGTCTGGGAGAACTTCTCCATTTTCATATAGTCATTTACGGTATCGATAATATCAATGGCCTTGGCCCTTTCAGCACGACTTGCCACGATCTTCTTCTGGATCATGAGATAAATCGACTGAATCGCGATAGGTGGAAGACCGTAATTCACAAGTGAGCCAACTTCATCGTGGAAGTGATACGGAGTATGAGTCCATGAACTGATGATCACTTCACAACCATTATCTTCAGCAACGTGAGTTGAAAGCGTTTCACGAATTTCACCGTCGATGTAGTAATCCACACCATTCGTCAGGCGGTTCTTGATCGGATAGGGGCAGTAGAATGGCGGAACACTCATACTTGCAGCTGCCGCATAAGAAACATTCGTACCGGTATAATAAACCGATGTCGAATCGTGAGAAGGGTTAGGGTAATTATATTTACTGAAAATAACTTTTCGGGAGTGATCGAGTTGAGTTGCCACAATAAACAAGTCAGCAGCGAAGTCTTCGAACGTATCCTTTTCAATAACATGTTCTAGAAGATAGTTACGAACGCCTTCTGTACTAAATAGACCGGGAACTGAAATGAATGGCTTCAGTACAGTTTTAATAATATTTGGAAAACCATCGAGCGGAAAATAGAGATCTCCTTTCGGAGCTTTCAGTTCAGGGCGCTTAATATAAAACATGTCTTTGTAGGTAATACCTCGTAGACGAGAGCCCTTGATGCCCAGAGTGGCCTGGATGACGTCTTGAGGAGTGTATCCGGCAGCAAGGTAGACACAAATCATTGCCCCTGCAGAAGATCCTACATATGTTCCGATTTCTAAGCTTTTTTGATTGAGATCCTGTCCAGGAGAGGAATTCTTGTTACTCTTCAGAGAGAAACCCAGTTCTTCGAGGGCAAGAGTAACACCAAGGTGCCAAGCGGCCGCCTTGACGACACCGCCGGAAAGTACGAGCGCGATTTTTTTATTTTTCAGTTCATTTAAATCAACCGACATCTCTACTCAACTTTTGCCAACCATTTTGATTTTGCACATCTTCATCGGATTCTTTAACATTAAGATTAACGCTAAAGGAGCCTTAATGAACGCCACTGAAGGGGTTTGGTTATCCATCAATGACTATTCACGATACAAGAATGTCTCCATTTCTACGATAAGAAGACACATCAAGAATAATATTTTGAAACACAAAGAAGAAAACGGGAAGTACTTTATCTACGTTCCCTCGACTGAAAAACTTCGCTTGCGTGAAGAGGAAGAAATTCTGAAAGTGCGCCTCGAGCTAGAACTATTGCGTTCAAAAATCAGACAATTACGTGAAGAGAACAACGAACTGAAAATGTTGGTTGATATCTATGAGAAAGACAGTAAAAAATCAATGATCGTTCCTGAACTTCCTCCAGAGTTGCCAAACATCCTATGAAACTAATCCTCGCTATCATCACATTGTTGTTATCGTTCTCATCGTTTGCACAATCATCGATGAGAAGATGTACTCTTCTTCCAATTACGGACAGTGTTGGTGGCGCGATTGGATATAAGGTTTTTGAAGAAGTCGAAGCTGATTTGAAAAAAAGCAACTGGTGTACTTACGTTTCAAATTCTGGACTCATTAATGTTTTCAGTCGCTACCGCGAAAATCTACCTCAGTACTTGAAAACAAAAGATGTACTTACCGTTGTCTCAGATAAATTGAAGGTTGGTTCATTAGTACTTGTAACTCTTAAGAGCGAACTTACTGGCGTTGAAGCAGAAATGACTGTCTATGGTGAAAACGGAGAGGATATTTATTTCTCTGAAAAATCCATGATCAGAACGGACGATATTGAACTCATCAGTCAGTCTGTTAAAAACTGGCTCGACATGTATTCAAAAATGATTCCGTATGATGCAAAAATTAACGGTATCCTCGGCGAACAAATTACTCTTGATGTTGGTAAAGGTTATCCCATTCAGGTTGGACAACAGTTTCTTGTAAAGCGGCCGACTGCAAAGAAGAAACATCCTCTGCTGAAGAAGATTGTAGATTGGGAAACAGAAGTTCTTGCTGAAGGAAAAGTATTCAACATTTCTGATAACCAGGCCCTCGGGATGGTGAAAGTTTATAAGACTGATAAAAAACTTGCTCAGGGTGACTGGGTTCGTCTCGAAGAGATGAAACAAGATGTTATCAATGATCCAACTCTGGGTGATGAGAAAGAAGATGAGTCTCCTGGTTCACTTGGTATTCTTTCTGTTGCTCTTTTTGGATCAAGTTCAAGTGTAGATACAAATACTCCTACTGGTTCAAACAGGATGGGTGGAAATCTCTTTGGTATCGACTTCAGAGTTGAAGGATGGATCACAAGACAATATTTTGCTGCTTTAGAGATTGAAAGATCGATTGGTTCTTTGAAAGAGAAATCCGGCAATCCAGGCAAGTCGAGTGTGAACGTGAATAACGGTACATTTAAATTAACTGGTGGTTATAAATATCTTCCCATTGGTTTCTTCTATGGGCCGCAAATTGATATTTACGGCGGTTACGCGAATCACACTTTTGATCTCGACGTTTCAACTGCAGATGGATTCGGAAAAAATACGATTTCAGGACTTGTCTTCGGTACTAACGCAAACATTCCAATCAATCGTGAATACCGATTCTTTGCTCAAGCCGAGTTCATTCCATTCCCGACTTACTCGGAAGACGATAAAATTTACGGCACTGCAAAGAGTGCTTCTTCGATGGAACTCGAAATGGGTGTGAAATACCAATACACTCCGAGAATGACTGTTGATGGAAGCCTTGAAACTTTGTCGCGTAAGGCGAAATTTAACGGGCAATTTAAAGAAGTGTCTTACAAAGATAACCGTCTTAAAGTCGGCGTTTCATTTAATTTCTAGATCAAAAATGCTACAAATAGGGGATGAAACCTAATCGAATTCAAGAACTCGAAAAACTCATCCTCCACCACAAAGAGCGCTATTATCAAGGCCATGCGGAAATCTCCGATGAGCAATATGATAAACTCGAAATCGAGTTGAAAAAACTCGATCCACAAAATCCAGTTCTTCAGTTAGTCGGATTCAAGCAAACAGAACCAACCAATAAGGTTGAGCACCAGAAAAAAATGCTTTCTCTGGATAAGACTTACGAGGAAAAGGATCTTCTTCGCTGGATTGGAAACGAAGATGTCATCAGCGTGTTTAAAATCGATGGATCAAGCTGTTCATTGGTTTATGAAAATGGGCACCTGGTAACTGCGAAAACCAGAGGAGATGGTCAATTTGGTGAAAACATCACTAAAAAAGCAGTCTTCATTCCTGATATTCCTAAATATGTTCCTGGTAATAAATCATTCGAAGTTCGCGGAGAAGTTTACTGTGTAGAGAAAAAGCTTTTTCACTCTCTCTGAAGAAATGACGAAGATGGGTCTCGATGCTCCTACATCTCAGAGAAATATTGTAGCAGGCCTTCTCGGTAGAAAAGAGAATATCCAGCTTTGTCGCCATTTGAATTTTCAGGCCTTCGAGATTATCGGAGATGAGAAGTTCGAAAAAGAGCATCAAAAACTTGAATGGTTGAAAGATCACGGGTTCACCACTCCGGATTATATTCATCATAAAAATTCAAAACAGGTTGATTCCCGTGTTGCTGAAGCAAAAGACTTCATGGGAAGCGGGGACTATCTTATAGATGGATTAGTGTTCGTTTACGACAATCTCAAACTTCATGCTGAGCTTGGTGAAACAAGTCATCACCCTCGTTATAAAATTGCCTTTAAGTTTGCCGGAGAAACGAAAGTCGCCAAAATCAATGAAATCGAATGGGGAGTTTCAAGAAACGGAACTCTCACTCCAGTCGCCTTGATTGAGCCGACAGAGCTTTCTGGTGCCATGATTGGACGTGTAACACTTCATAACTTTGGTATGGTGAAAAATTTCCAGCTCAAGCCCGGTGATAAGATTGAAATCATCCGTTCAGGAGAAGTCATTCCCAAATTTCTTGGAGTTGTAGAACGCTCGAAAAAAGAATTCTCATATCCCACTCATTGCCCAAGCTGTGAATCAAAATTAAAAATTCAGGATATCTGGCTATATTGCGAAAATGATCTTTGTCCTACGAAGATCAAAGAAGAAATCCTGAACTATATCCACAAAGCTGGCATTGATGATGTTTCAGATAAACGTCTTGATGAAATGATAGGCAAGGGGCTGGTAGAGGGCATTCCTGATCTATACAGATTGAAGATCGAAGATTTTCTTCTCCTGGATAAAGTGAAAGACAAGCTTGCGACAAAGATGTTTGAGAATATTGAAAAAACGAAATCACAAACGCTCTCTCAATTCATTTCTGCCATCGGTGTAGAAGGCGTATCAATCGCTAAAAGTGAAAAAATCATCGCCCAAGGCTATAACACTCTGGAAAAAATCCAGGCACTCACTGTAGAGAAGATGCTTGAGATAGAAGGGTTTGCCGAAAAATCTTCACGGTCGATTCTCGAGTCTCTCTCGAAGAAAAAAGAACTTATCTCTGAACTACAAAGTGTCGGCGTTAAAGTTAAGGCGGATGAAGTTGTCACTGGAGAAGGGCCGTTAACAGGAATGAAATTCTGTATCACGGGAGAACTCAGCCAGCCTCGTCCACAAGTCGAGAAATTGATCAAGATGAATGGCGGAGTTATTGCCGGAGTATCAAAGAACCTAAGTTTCCTTGTAACAAACGAGGAAGACAGCGGATCTAGTAAATACGTAAAGGCACAGTCTCTTGGTATTCCGATTATCAATGAAAAGAAACTGATGAAGATGATTGAAGGGTAAGATGGCCAAGATCAAAACTGTTTTTACGTGTCAGGAATGTGGTTACCAGACTTCTAAATGGCTCGGAAAGTGTCCTGATTGCAATCAGTGGAATTCATTTTCTGAAGAAGAACAGATTAAACCGAGTAAAGCTGCACCCAAATCGATTGCAGGTCGCGAAAGTCGTCCAAAAACTATTAATGAAATTGAACATGAAAAAGTTAATCGCTATCAAACCAAGATCGGTGAATTCGATCGTGTGATGGGTGGTGGAGTTACGATTGGTTCACTTACGCTTATTGGTGGTGAACCTGGAATCGGTAAATCGACTCTTCTTATGGAGGTTTGTGGAAAACTTCTGAATGAATATAAAGACGAACGTATTCTCTATGTATCAGGAGAAGAGTCTGAGTCACAAGTTGCTCAACGATCTAAACGCCTCGGTGTGCATAACGACGGTTTTTATATTTTTAATGAAACAAACTGGCAGAAGATTCTTGAACAAGTGAAGGAATTAAAGCCAAAGTTTCTTGTTTTGGATTCAATTCAGACAACTCATTCAAATCAAATTGAATCAGCTGCTGGTACACTCACTCAAATCCGTGAGGTGACTTACGAGTTGATGAGTTTTGCTAAGGCCTATGATCTGACATGTTTCATCATTGGACATGTGACAAAAGAAGGGCAGATCGCCGGACCAAAAATTCTCGAACACATGGTTGATACTGTTATTTATTTTGA
>JBEIQF010000152.1:0-7656 GCA_040376635.1 Halobacteriovoraceae bacterium | reverse complement strand
TGCTCTTGAAAGTTACCTGAAAGAAGCTGTCACTCATCACAGTGCTTTTCGTGGTGGTGCAGGTGTTATGGATGCTGAGACGGGTGAAATCCTTGCAATTGCAAACTACCCAACATTTGATCCAAACAAGGCGACTCAGTATCCGCTAGAAAACAGAAAACTTGCCTTCGTAACAGATCCATTTGAACCTGGTTCAATTTTCAAGACTCTGACGATTGCATCTGCTCTTGAAAATAAGATTGCTAAGCCTGAGACAAAGTTTTACTGCGAAAACGGAAGAATGCGTGTACAGAATCACTGGATTTCAGAAGCTGAAACTCACGAGAAGTTTGAATGGTTAACTGTTTCAGACATCTTAAAGTTCAGCTCAAACGTTGGAACAACTAAGATTGCCTTTGCACTTAAGTATCCAAAGCTAAGAGAGACTCTTGATAAGTTCCACATCGCTCAGAAAACTGGAATTGAGATCAAGGGTGAATCAAAAGGTATCCTGAGCTACAAAGCGAAAGATAAAGTTCGTCCTCTGTCTTTATCCAATATCAGTTTTGGTCAGGGTGTTGCTACAACTGCTATCCAGATGATGAGATCATACGCAGCGATTGCGAATGGTGGATACCTGGTGAAACCAACTCTATTGAAAACAGATGAATCTCAGATCAAACCAGAAAATAGAATCATTTCAGAAAAGACTTCGGCTGATCTTACAAAGATGCTGATTAATGTTGTAAATGAAGGAACTGGTACATTTGCAAAAATTCCTCATTATGAAATTGCCGGTAAGACGGGAACTGCACAAAGAGTTTCACCTACTGGTGGATATCAGGGTTACATCGGAAGTTTTGTAGGTTTTCCTGTTAACGTAAACAGAAAGTTTGTCGTGATGGCATATGTAGATCATCCAACTGAAAAAGGTTACTACGGTGGTGTGACTGCTGGGCCGATTTTTAAGAAGATCACACAATACATCCTTTATAAGAAAAAAGATTTTGCACAGTTTGCGAAGTATGATGAGAAATCAAACACGAAAAACTTAGATGAAGTTCACACTGCTCAGGCGCAAACGACAAAGTTCTTCGCTCCTGGTTACATGCCCGACTTCACTGGACTTGATAAAGCGAGTGCCATTGAACTTGCTCAAAACAGAAATATTGCTCTTGAGTTAAATGGCTTCGGAGTTGTCATTAAACAGTCTGTTGCTCCGGGCACTGTCATTACAGGCGGATCAAACCTTCGTCTGCAGTTTGAAGCTCCGACTTATGCTGAGTGATATTCTAAAAGAAAAAATTCCGGATTTAAAAATTTCAGATATTCACTGGAAAACACAGGACTCAACTATTGAGTCCGTTCTTTTTTATAAGATCCTTAGCGATGAAAAGTCTCAGAATCTTTTCAGTGAAAGAATTGATAAGGCACAGTTTGGGTGGTTAATCGTTAATACGGATCATCCTTCTCGACCGATGAATAGCTCAATTGTTCCGGAAGAGATGTGGCCAGAAGTTCAAAAACAAATTCTAGATAAGCTATACCCACTCCCGAAACTCAAAATGATTGCACTTACCGGTACTAACGGTAAAACAACGACAACAGACCTTGTCCTTCAGCTCGGAGAATTATCTGGCAAAAAAGGAATGAGTGTCGGAACACTGGGTGTTCGTGAATACAATAAAACCATTTTGGATTTTGGTCTCACGTCGCCAAGCTTTATTGATCTCAGAAAATTCCTCAATAAGTACGGGCAGAATAAAGACTTTTGTGTTCTTGAGGCAAGCTCTCACGCTCTTATGCAACATCGTTTGTATGGATTGAGATTTGATATGGCGGGATGGCTTTCATTTTCTCAGGATCATCTTGATTATCATAAAACGATGGAAGAATACTTTGCGGCCAAGGCTTTGCTGTTTGATTACCTCACTGATTCTGCAAAAGTCTTCGTGCCAACTCAACAAGCCGATCTTTATAACATGATCGCCCGAGTGACAAAAAAAGTGCAGAAGACAGATGCCATTGAAGGAAAGCTTCCTCTTTTCTTCAGTACTGGTTTCAATCGTAACAACTTAGAAGTTGCCGTTAATATCGTTGAAGGTATCTTTAATCTCAAAATTCAGAATGTGTTTGATAAGATTCTTCCACCAGATGGAAGATTTTTTATTAAACCCTACAAATCTAATTTTATAGTTGTTGATTTTGCTCACACGCCGGATGCTCTCGATAATATTTGTCAGGGAATTCGTCTATCTTTCCCAAATCACAAGCTGAAAGTTCTCTTTGGTTGTGGTGGCGATCGTGACCGTACGAAACGTCCTCTCATGGGAAAAATTGCCGAGACTTGGGCGAGCGAAATCTATGTTACAAGTGATAATCCCCGTTCAGAAGATCCAGCTCAGATTATCGATGATATCCTGAAAGGTATGTCGTCAAAGAATATTCATAAGATCATTGAAAGACCGAAAGCAGTTGAAGAAGCTTTCAATGCTCTGAAAGAAAATGAAATTCTTCTTCTCGCAGGTAAGGGTCATGAGGATTACATCCTGATTCACGGAGTGAAGCATCCTTATAGTGATATCGGCGAAGTTGAAAAGTTTCTTGCAAGGAAAAATGCATGATCAATTTATCTCTTGTTTCTAAGTGCTCATCTGTGAAGTCATCTCTATACGCAAGAGGTCAGTTGAACTTTTGTACTGATACGAGAAAATATACTCATCCATCGGTGTTTGTAGCTATTCCAGGTGTAAAAGTTAATCCACTTGATGTGATTGGTGATTTGCTTGGTAAGGGATGTCCGGTTGTGTTTTATCAACAAGACTCTGTGAACGACGATAAAGTTAAATCACTAAAATCTCAGCATTCAAAAACTGAATTCATTCCTGTTTCAGACAGTGTGACTTTCCTTCAGGAAATTTCACACGAGCATATTAAAGAGTGGAAGGCGAAGTCTCCACGTCATACTGTTTTTGCTATCTCTGGTTCAAACGGAAAAACAACTCACAAGGAGATGCTTTCATTCATCCTGAAAGATGTTCTTCCTGGCAAAGTAGTTGCGACTGAGAAAAACAATAACAATCATCTTGGTGTTCCTCTGACTCTTCTTGGTGTTTCAGATGAAACTGAATTCGTTGTCCTTGAACTTGGCTCAAACCATCCAGGCGAGATCAAAGTTCTATGTGACATTGCCCAGCCGAATGCGGGTCTCACAACAAATATCGGTGCCACTCACCTGGAGTTCTTTGAAACAGAAGAAAAAGTTTTTGAAGAAGAGGCGTATCTCTATCACGCAGTGAAAGCGATTACTCACGGTAAGGGTTTTTATCTTATCAACATTGATGATCAATTCTTGAAAGGCCTTCTTCCTTTTGAGGGTGCTATTCAATACGGTCAAGGACCTGAAGCAAAAGCAAAAGTATCTTTTCTCGAAGATGGTGGACAGATTCACTACAAATCAGAAACACTGGTTGCAACAAATGCGCACATTACAGGCCGACATAATAAACTCAATCTCATTACGTGCTTATTCATTGCGACTCATTTTTTTCCGGAGAAAAAACAGGCCCTGATCGAAGCTTGTAAAAACTTTCGTCCGACAAAGAATCGTTCGGAGTGGATGCAGTTTGAAAACAAATCCGTCTTCCTTGATGCCTACAATGCTAACCCTTCTTCGATGAAGGCAGCTCTGGAAGGATTTAAAGAGAGTGTTGTTGCTCAGGGCTTTACGATGAATGACGCATGCGTAGTTCTTGGAGACATGTATGAGCTTGGTGATGCCACACCTCAATATCACCAGGACATTGGTGAGTTTGTTCAAAAGTTAGGGTTTAAGAACGTCTATTTTGTTGGCCAGTTCGCTTCTCATTACATGAAAGGGTTTTCATCAGGTCACCCGAAAACTTCGAGTGCTGACTTTAAGTCTGAGTATCGAAACGTATGCTTAAAGAAGTATCCTATTCACTTCATCAAGGGATCGAGAGGCATCAAGCTCGAGCATCTTTTCGATATCGCCTAGCGCTGTGCGTATCTCTATTAAAAGCAGGCCTTCTCTTTACAATTGAGTTGCTGGTTAGATATAACTTAAGTTTATCTTTTTTAAAGGGATAAACATGCTGTATCACTGGCTTTACCCATTAAGTCAAAATTATCATTTTCTGAATGTCTTTAAGTACATTACGACTCGTTCTTTTATGGCGTTTATTATCGCCACTTTAGTTTCGATTTTTTGGGGTAAGCGTTTCATCGCTCTCATGAAGCTTCGTCAGTTCGGTCAAACGATCCGTGAAGAAGGTCCTGAATCTCACAAAAAGAAAAAAGGCACGCCGACTTTTGGTGGAGTGTTTATTCTTGGCTCAGCGATGGTTGCCTGTCTTATTTGTGGTAACTTTGTTTCGTTTCCATTCCTCATCGCCTTATTCGTAACGATTTCATATTTCTTTCTCGGTGGTCTTGATGACTATTTGAAAGTACTTAAGAAAAATACGAAAGGTGTGAATGCTAAGCAGAAGCTTGTATGGCAGTTTTCTACAGGATTGATCGCGGCTTATATCATGATCAAATTCAACGTAACTGATTCCAAAGTTTATCTTCCATTCATCAAAGATTCGGTGATGGATATTGGTTGGTTATACGTTCCATTTGCAGCCTTCGTTATTGTTGGCTCATCAAATGCGCTTAACTTAACTGACGGACTTGATGGTCTTGCGATTGGACCAACGATCACATCTGCTGCAACTCTTGGCCTTCTTGCTTACCTTGCTGGTCACGTTGAATTTGCAAACTACCTGTTCATTCCTCACGTTCCTGACGTCGGAGAACTCTTAGTGTTGTTATCCGCTATTATTGGCGCGGGTGTAGGATTCCTCTGGTATAACGCATACCCTGCTGAAATTTTCATGGGGGATGTTGGTTCACTTTCACTCGGTGGATGCCTTGGAACAGTTGCTGTATTAACGAAAAACGAATTCTTGTTTGTTCTTATTGGCGGAATTTTTGTTATTGAAGCTGTCTCTGTTATTTTACAAGTGGCTTCATTCAAAACTCGTGGAAAACGAATCTTCAAGATGGCGCCTATTCACCATCACTTTGAACTTTCAGGCTGGCCTGAAACGAAAGTGATCGTACGTTTCTGGATTGTAAGCCTTTGCTTTGCAATTCTTGCTCTCGCTACATTGAAACTAAGATAATTTTAAGGAGCTCTTATGGAAAAATATAAAGGAAAGAAAGTCCTCGTCGTTGGCCTCGGCAAGACAGGATTTGCTTTGATTCATCTCTTCACTCAATGGGGTTGTGAAATCAAAGTTACAGATATCAAACCAATCTTCGACCTTAACAAGCAAGTTAAGCGTCTCAAGAAGATCAATCCAACTCCTGCTATGACTCTTGGTGAGCATAAAGATGAAGATTTCATCGAAGCGGATATTATTGTTTATTCTTCTTCAGTGGATCCTAACCTTCCGCAGATCAGAGTTGCACGCGAGCATGGCCGTTCAGTTTATTCTGACTTTGCTTTCGCTGTTGAGAACTGTACGAAACCAATCGTGGCTGTTTGTGGATCTCACGGTCGCACAATCACATCTCACATGATTGGCTACACTCTTAAGCTGGATAGAAAAAACGTTTTTGTTGGTGGCACTTCTGAAGAGCCTTTCATTAACTTCCTTTCTCTTCCAAACAAAGAAGAAATCGATTACTGCGTAATTGAAGTTTCTCCTCAGCAGCTCCAGACAGTTGAAAACTTCAAGCCAGTGCTTGCAGTTTATCCGAACCTTGAAGAGAAGAATCTTCTTGGCCGTTTCAAAACTTCTGCAGAATATCTTGATACAGCTCTTAAAGTTGCCAGAAACCTTGGTCCTGAGAACTTCCTTGTTGTGAACTTTGATAAACTTGCTTCAAACTCAGTTCTTCGTTCGTCACAAGCTCAGACTTTCTGGTACTCACGTAAGTCATTCGTAACGATGGGTGTGATCTCTGAAATTCAGGGTACTCACTTCCACGACAAGCGTATTCACTCGAACATTCATTTCCACTCGGAATATAAAGTAACTGATATGAGAATCGTCGGTGTTAACAATCGCGAAAACCTCATGGCAGCGATCACTGCATGTAAAGCTCTGAAAGTTTCAGATGCAGCTATCCAGCAGTGTATTGAGAAGTTCCCTGGTATTCCTCACCGTCTTGAGTTCGTAGTTGAGAAGAACGGCGTTCGCTTCTACAACGACTCTAAGTCTGAGACGATGGATGAGCTTAAAGTGTCTCTTGAAGCATTCAAGGATCCCGTCATTTTGATTGCTGGTGGTAAAGAAATCGAAGGCATTCCATTCGATAAATATGCCAACATTATCCGCGAGAAAGTTCGCGTTCTTGTCTTGGTTGGAGAAGTGAAAGAATCAATGAACCGTATCCTAGGTGACGTTACTCAAACGTACCTTGTTGGTTCATTCGATGAATCAGTTCTACTTGCTTATCAGAAGTCACGTACAGGTGACACGATTCTCCTTTGTCCGGGTAACGAGAGCACAGATGTGTTCCGTGACTTCGAAGAGAAAGGCAATTACTACAAAAAGCTCATCTTCCAATTATAAGATTCTGTCAGAAAGGCACCTTCGGGTGCCTTTTTTTTTTGCACTGAAAATTTTCTCAAGCTACACTGAAAGAAACCCTGTGCGAGAGTAATTTTCAATGAGTGAAAATAACAGACTAGAAAAGTTAAGTAATTACTTCTTAATCAATGTCTTCTTTTTAATACTATTTGGCGTGATCATGGTCTTTTCCGCGAGCTATATGTACGCGACGGAAAACATGGGATCGAGCTATCACTTCCTGGTAAAACAGCTTATTTTCATCGCACTTGGATTAACGGGCGCTCTCGTTTTCTCGAAACTGAAAATTCTTTATCTCTACAAGCATTCTTACAAGATCAATGCTTTCTTTGGATTTCTCGTCACTCTTACTCTGGTGCCTGGTCTCCGAGTTGTGATCAAGGGATCTAAGCGTTGGTTAAACCTTGGATTTATGCATTTGCAGCCAGGTGAATTTTTAAAATACACTTTGATGCTTGCAGCGATCCGCTATTTTGAGAATTTCAACAACTATACTCCAAAGCAGCGTGTGCTTTATCTTTCAGGTTTAGTATATCCGCTCGGAATTTTTGTTCTTCAGCCCGACTTCGGTACATTCTTTATTTCTGCTCTCATTATTGGCTTCATTGCTTTCTTGAGTTCATTCCCAAGAAAGTATTTCTATTCATTGATGGTCATAGGTCTGATCGGTGCTTTCGGAATTCTTATCTCTGCTCCTTATCGAGTGAAGCGTCTCTTCACTTTCCTTGATCCATGGAAAGATCCTCGTGGATCTGGTTTCCAGGTGATTCAATCATTCCTCGCTTTTGCGAATGGTTCTTTCTTCGGTCAAGGGCTTGGAAACAGTAACGAAAAACTTTTCTATCTCCCTGAGGCCTATAACGACTTTATCTTTTCAGTTGTCGGTGAAGAACTTGGATTCATCGGAGTTGTGATTACGGTGCTGATGTTTATTAGTTTCATTTTTATCGGCTTCAAGATGGCGATCTCTCTTAAATCAAGAGTGGGAAGTATCATGGTGGCAGCGATTATTTTTGCCATCGGTTTTCAGGCGTTCATGAATATGGGTGTGGTACTCGGCGTTCTTCCTACG
>JBEIQF010000017.1:0-18875 GCA_040376635.1 Halobacteriovoraceae bacterium | reverse complement strand
GTATGATTATCGTAGTATTCAGAAAACAATTTATACATGCGCTCAATATCTTCGCGCTTAACTTTTTTTACTCTTACAGTATTCGCTACCAGTTGTTTTCTCATGGTAGTTTCCATGCTGAAGACTTCAGCTTATTTACATACTGAATGTATTGAGCAACCGGACGATCAATGGAAAGTAAATTGGCAGGATAGAATCTCATGTTCTCATAAACGGCACCGTCTTCACCTTGAAGTGAATAAAAGGCGCGCTTAGTAAGCCATAGCAAAAACTTTGAAACAAGAAAATTTCTTTTCTTAGTGACATAGATTGGCTGAACCAGCATTCGTCCTTTCTCAACGGGACGGTAAGCAAAGATCATATGAAGCGTAGGCCACTTGCGACCGAGGAAATGAACATCCTTCATCAGTGTCAGGAACCCATTGTTCCCATGATCGTATCTCATGGCATATGAGTACTGAGGACCAAGCATGAAACGAGCAACTTTCTCAGGAAGTTTTCCTTCCCCGATTTTACCCGTGAGAACGATATCAATCATGTTCCCCTGCTCAGGCTCTGCAATATCAATTTTCATTTCGATATCAAGATCATGAACAGTCTTTAAATGCTGAGGATCAATGCCGTTAATCATTGTCACGTGATGATGACAACTTCTCTCGTAGGCTTTTCCGAATTCAACAATCTTTTCATCTTTATGAGTGAGTTCAGCAAAGTCGACAAGTTTATGTTTTGGATTTGCTTCAGGATAAACCCAGATGGAGTCGTACGCTTCACACACTGAATAAGAAGGTACTTTTGCTTTTGCGGGGATCTCAGGCTGACAAGGAACCTTTGTACAAGTTCCTTCACCGTTAAACTGCCAGTGATGAAAAAAACACCTGACATTATTTCCTACAACTTTACCTTTCCCGAGATGAGTACCCATGTGTGGACAATACGCATCTAGCGCAGAAACTATTCCATTTTCTCCACGAAACAAAACTAATTCCTGACCACAAAGTTGAACGGATTTTACACCGGATTTTTTTAAATCTTTCGATGGCATGACGAAGTACCAACCTAATGCCACTTCGTTCCAGTTATTAAAAACCGGAAAGTCCTGAACAGGCTGAGTAGTTTGATTTCGTAGTGTAACCATTCTTAAAATTTTAAGAGGTAACTGGATTTCAGTCGAGAAGGAGTTTTGTACCTGAAAGTCGTGCAGAAACAGAGTGAATTGGTGGGAAATGGCGGAGCATTTGCATCTTAAGCTACCAGAGGTTTAACTCGTAAAAAGGAGCCAATTATGATTTGGACTTTAATTGTAGGGCTTGTCGTTGGTGCAATTGCGAAAATGCTGATGCCAGGTCGAGATCCAGGTGGATTTATTATCACGATGCTTCTTGGGGTGGCGGGTGCTTTTATCGCCCACATGGTAGGAGCAAACTTAGGCTGGTATAACGAGGGTGAGCCTGCGGGTTTTGTCGCCTCAGTCGTTGGGGCAGTTATCCTGCTTGCTGGTTATCGAGTGGTTATCGGACGAAATCGCCACATTACTCACGTTTAGCGAGACCAAAACTCGCTTACATCACTCAGGATACTTTTTGAAACCAGCTCACGAGGTGTTTCAATGAACCAATCCTGCGGCAAAGATTGAGAATAGCTTTTATCCAGGAAACGGTCGTCCATCAGAATGATAATACCTTTATCACTTTCTGATCGGATGACCCTTCCGGCCGCCTGAACAGCTTTGGCCATTGCAGGATATGTATAAGCGTAATCAAATCCGGATTTATAATACTCTTCATAATAGGCCTTCATCTTTTCACGTTCAAAATCAAAGTTTGGAAGTGGAGGACCCACCACGAACGCACCAATGACCATATCACCGGCATAATCAATTCCCTCAGAGAAGACTCCACCCTGAACTGCAAAGAGAATAACAGGCATCGTCTGAGCTTTAAGAAGCTCAAGTGTTGCTTCGACATCTTCGTCTTTCATGTAACGATTTTGCTTAACAACTCTCACTCCGGCCGGAGCTTTAAAATTCTGAAGAGTCTTTTCCATGAAATCAAAACTTGGAAAAAACGCGAGGTAATTTCCACTTTTGAGATTCATGACTCTTTCAATTGTCTCACCTATTTTGGGGTAATTTTGTGCACGAACGGAAAACTTGGTAGAGATTTGGGGAATTATCAGCACTTTCCGATTTTCTTTACTGAAAGGAGATATAAATTCTTCTTTAATAAGATTGTCACCCTCAAGTCCAGTCAGCTTTGAATAGTAATCAAAAGGCTTCAGAGTAGCAGAAAAAGCAACGACGTTTCTGAAATAGTCATAGCGTTCTTTGATGAGTCTTGAGGCATCACAACAAGTGATTTTCACACTTCTGGTCTTTCCATCGTTTTGAACCGTAATGAAAAATTCACCTTGAGTCGGATCAAGTTCAGAAATGATGTCTGTAAACTCTCCCCAATAGAAAACCATTCTTAAAACAACATCTCGTGCTTTGATTTCAACATCAGAATCAAGATAACTTGAAAGGAAAGCTTTCAGATCTTCGTTTACTGCAACGAAATTTTCAAAGTTTAAGTTAGAAGCTTTGGTTTCAACTCTATCAGGTGTAATTGATTTCAAAGTCATTAAACACATATCCAGAAGTTCAATTCCTTCTCTGCGGAATTTCTTCGGAAGTTCTTCAATTTCCTCTCTCAAACCTTCCAGGAAGGCACTTGATAAAACGGGTGAAAAATTCCCCATCGTTCGCGAAGGTAAGTTGTGTGCTTCATCGATAACAAGATTCGGTTGTCCGTCCTGCTCAAAACCAGTCGCACTGATCTTACCGAGAATAGACTGATGTCCGAATACGTAATTATAATCGCAGATAACAGCGTCTGCCTCTTCGACTGCTTCAAGCTGAAGCTCGAATGGACATACTTCATATTTCTGGGCCATGTTCTTCATGACTCTTGAAGAAAGTTTCTTTTTCTTTGCGAGCTCATTCTTCAAATCATGAGTAATGAGTTTATCGTAATAATCTTTGGCAAACTCGCAGTACTCTGGGTTGCACAAAGGTTCTGCTTTCATGCACATTTTTGATTTAGCGGTAATTGTAAGGGATTTTGTATTACAGCCTTTTGCCTGAAGTTTCTCGATTGCTTCTTCAGCAACAGATTGCTGGCTGTTTTTAGGAGTGAGATAAATCACTCTCTGTCCTCGGGCCAGTGATTCCTTAAGTGATGGATAAAGAACGCCGATGGTTTTTCCAAGACCAGTTGGTGCCTGAAGCATCATGCGTTTTCCAGCACTCATTCCCTTCTCGATGAAATCAATTAACTCCATCTGTCCCATACGAGGTTTAGGAAAAGGAAACGGCATATTTTCAGAAAGCTTTGTTCTGCGAATAAATCTCTTCTCCGCTTTCTTAGCTTCTACAACGAGTTCTTCAAGCCTGCGACTCAACCAGGCTTCGTATTCACCAGTGCTCCAGTACATTTCAATGTCGAGACTTTCTTCACGCCGGGAAGAAATCAGGTGAAAAGTGAGATCAACTTTCTCGCGATGATGAAGCCAGTGAAAATATCCATATGTTAAAAGCTGAATAAAATACGGATGATCAAATCTTCGATCCTTGATTTTTTTACTGAGCTCATAAATATTGAAACTGGATTTGATTTCTTCAATAAGAGGTTTCGAACCTGGGATATACCCATCCATCCTACCGCAAATCTCAAACTGATAGTCATCTTTTTCGAAAGTCCATGAGATGGTTCTCTCCGCTTCATAGTCGGGAATCATGGCAATTCGTTCGGCCTGAACTTTCTGGTGAAGTTCAATCCCTTTCTGCATAGATGTGCTTAGACCAGACGACGGCTCAATACTCCCTCTTCGTGGAGCAGGCATCGCAAAGTCCTGTACAGAAAGTTTAATCAGTTTCATATGAGTACTAAATTCTCTCCGGCCTTGGGCCCGAAATTATCAATGTGAAGATCTTCAATCGAATAAGCTTCAATGCCGTCACGTTTTAGATGGCGCACGAGAGCACCATCCCTGTGCTGAACGAAAACTTTTCTTGCACCAGTCTGACGAATCGTATGATTCAAATCATTCCAGTCAGCGTGATCACTCATGACAAAACCTTTGTCGTAACGTGAACGCCCTCCACCCTGCATCCATCCTGAGGCAAATGCCGTTTTGTATTCACCAAGATGATGAATCCATTTTTCAGACAAGATTGATGGTGGAGCAAGAATCAATTCACCTTCAAGTCTCTGATCAAAAATAAGTTCTTTGATCTTATCCATCAGTAACTGAGTCTCAGCAAGGTTCTTATTCTGCCTGCGATAGCATTCAGTCAGTTCATGAATTGAAGAATGAATCAAAACAGCTTTATGCGCGAATGGATGAAGTTCGGCGAGTATTCGTTGTGCTTTACCAAGAGAATATCCAAATAGAATTGAGTTCAATCCTCTTTTTTCATTTACGGACCACCAATCGTGAATCATCTGGCCGTGATCAAGATCTTTCTGCCAGACAAATTTTGGTGTACCGAAAGTGGCTTCAGTGATGAATGTATCACAAGCTACACTTTCAAACGGATCACAACTTGGATCACGATCGCGTTTGTAATCACCCGATGCCACCCACACTTCTCCATCACACTCAATTCTTACCTGTGATGATCCGAGAATGTGCCCAGCGGAGTGCATGCTGATCTTTGTTCTTCCGAGATAAAAAACTTCACCGTACTGATATGTATCAACTGAAATGTTCTTCCCAATTCTCGTTTTGAGAAGCTCAACACCTTTATCAACGCAGATGTATTTCTTGTGACCACGTCTCGCGTGATCAGAGTGCGCATGTGTAATGATGGCCGTCTCTACTGCACGGTACGGATCGATGTAGAAATCGCCTGCAGCACAATACAGACCTTTTGAAGTCCATGTTACGAGGGGAGTTTTGTTGAAAAGCATAACGAATTTTTGCATAACCAAGAATGAAACTCAAGCAAACAACTCACTGGGCATTCACACCTGACTTTCGAGAGAGATAATGAGCGGTGAATACTATCAAGGGGTTAAAATGAAAATCCATCACTTGAACTGCGCAACTTGTTGTCCAATGGGTGGCCATCTCATAGATGGTATGACTCCGGGAATAGGTCCAGCAAAATTAGTTTGTCACACACTTCTTATTGAGAGCGATCGAGGTCTCATTCTGATTGATACTGGTCTGGGACTTCGTGATGTTGAAAATCCTAAAGAAAGAATCTCCGGATTTTTTAGAAAGATCATGCGACCGATTCTCATGGAAAATGAGACTGCACATTTTCAAATAAAACAAATGGGATTCAATCCACGGGATGTAAGACATATCATTCTCACTCATCTGGATTTTGATCATGCGGGTGGCATTGATGATTTTCCCCATGCACAGGTGCATGTCATGGAAGCAGAAAGACGAGCGGCCACAAATCAAAAAAATTTTATTTCCAGGAATAGATATAGTCCTTCACAACTCACACAGGCAAAACATTGGAATACATACTTCCCGGATGGGGAAAGATGGTTTGGATTTCAAGCAGTGACCGAGCTTGAAGGATTACCTCCTGAAATTCTTCTAATTCCGCTTTATGGTCATAGCGAAGGACACGCAGGAGTCGCCATCAAAACTGATATGGGCTGGCTCCTTCATGCAGGTGATGCGTATTTTTATCGAGGAGAAATGGATGAAACATATCGATGCACACCAGGACTTCGAGCTTATCAAAAGATGATGGAGGTAGATCATCATCTTCGCCTGGCGAACCAACAACGATTAAGACAACTTTCACTTCATCACAAGGATGTGACTGTGTTTTCCTCTCACGATGCCATGGAATACCTGAGTTTGCGTGAAAGTATTCAGAGAAATCTTTATTCAGATCATCACGACATTATCGATAACATGGAAGGAATGAACGATCCGAGTCTGGGATTAAGTTGATTTTAACGAGTAATAACCACACCCTAGAAGATCGCATCAACTTTAGAATCTTTTAAGTGTGCTTTATAAAAATATTAGTGTTAGTTAAGCTAAGTCGTGTCGAGTATCTTTGGTAATTCTGCCCCTGGTCCTCTTTACGCTAATCCAAGCCTTAGGAGGTTTTTATGGGTAAGAAAATTTATGTTGGTAATCTTCCATTCACAGCTACAAGCGAATCACTTTCTGAAGTGTTCTCACAGTTCGGCGAAGTTGGTTCTTCAAAAATCATCACTGATAGAGATACTGGTCGTTCAAAAGGCTTCGGCTTTGTTGAAATGAATGATTCAGCAGCAGCTGATTCAGCAATCGAAAAACTTCACGGTTCAGACCTTGGCGGTCGTTCACTTACTGTGAATGAAGCTCGTCCAATGGAAAAACGTGAAGGCGGCTTCGGCGGCGGTAATTCACGTGGTGGCGACCGTGGCGGTCGTGGTGATTCTCGCGGTTCAAGCAACCGTTGGTAATAAACCAAATCTAAATTCTTTTAGAACGAGGGCCCCCAGTTTATGGGGGCCTTCTTTTTTTAAAATCAGCAAGCTCTTGGATTCAAACAAATTCTGCGCCGCTTCCTTAAAATCTGATATTAGCAACTTTTGCCTTTTTCCTTAAACACATCTCAAAATTTCGTAAGTTACTAAAATTGTGCTATGCTGAGGTAAAGAATTAGTGCTAATTAATTCCCAATTATTTGTCGCTGTAAGTGTTCTTCGAGCCGGTTGCTCATGATCCTCTGAAAGCGCGTCCCTGGCCTTAAGGAGGTTTTTATGGGTAACAAGATTTACGTAGGTAACTTACCATTCTCAGCAACTAGCGATGGTTTGAACGAGCTGTTCTCTAAATTCGGAACAGTTGATTCAGCTAAAATCGTTATGGACCGTGACACTGGTCGTTCAAAAGGCTTCGGCTTTGTTGAAATGTCATCTGCTGACGAAGCAGCTGCAGCTATCGAAAAACTTAACGGTTCAGACATGGGTGGTCGTTCACTCGTAGTTAACGAAGCTCGTCCAATGGAGCCACGTACTGGTGGATTCGGCGGCGGCCGTGGTGGCGATCGCGGTGGAGACCGTGGTGGTCGCGGTGGATTCGGTGGTGGCCGTGGTGGCGATCGCGGTGGTGACCGTGGTGGAAACCGTTGGTAATACCAACTTGATTTAAAAATCAAATCGAAGGCCGGAGCAATCCGGCCTTTTTTTTTATATAATCACTCATGTCTCTTAAAGATCACATCTCAGATTCTCTCCGATTACAAAAAGCTCCCTCTCCATGGCCGCGTATGATCCTCTGTGCGCTTTCAGTGACGTTACCCTTGGTGAGTGGTGTTCTTTTCAAGGAAGAACGCGCCTCGATCTATGGAGCGCTTCTGGGATTCATTCTCATTTTGAATGATCACTTCGGACCTTTGAAACAAAGAGTTGTTCATCTTCTTACGTCGTTTTTATTTCTCGCGATTGCTTTCATGGTGGGACTTCTAATTGCGGACACGACGTGGCTTTTGCTTCCACTTCTGTTCATCATGGCATTCATTCTAGGTAAGACAAAAGGTCTAGGACTTGAACTCGAGCGATTAATTTTGTTTTCAACGTTTCAAATGTTGAATGCCGCTTTGACTCCGCACTTGAGGGAGCATTCGTTTAAATTATTCATATATGCTGGATTGTCACTCGCGAATTATCTCGTTTGTCTTTGCATCGTTTATTTCAGCATGAAGCACGCTCCAAACTTCCAGAAACGAAAGCGCGAAGAATTAAGAGAAGCTTTCTCACGGAAGGAGTCTCATCGTTACGCTTTCACACTCGCTATAGTCTCTTGTTGCGGATTACTTCTTTCAAACCTCTTTCATGTTGAACGAGGCCAGTGGATGGTGGGTACGATCCTCATCGTGATGATGCCAAGTAAAACTCAAAGCTTTCAAAGAAGTTTCCAGAGAATCGTTGGAACATTTGCAGGAGTTCTTCTTTCATCGATTCTTTTATATTTCATCAAAGTTCCTGTTTATATCATTCCTTTCGCAACAGTTGCGGCCTTCCTTGCACCACTCGGTCTGATCAAGAACTACTGGTTGGGAAATGCGTTCATCGCAGCTCTCATTATGTTCTTCCTGCAATTCGGTACCCCAGACGCTCATGCAAACATCGGAGTGCTAAGAATTATCGATATAAGTTTAGGATGCTTCATCGGGGCAATTGGAACGATGATCGCATTTCCGGATTCTTTAAGTAGATTTTTCCGAAAATGATGCTTTAATTAAAGAATGACAAAAATACCATGATGGTATTTTTGCGAATGCCGTAGGCAGACCCGCAGGGGCGCTGTCCACGAGGGACAGCGATGATCACAGACAACTTACTCACAAATAGATCTTTTAGCTGGTTTGATGTTGAAGAACCTCGCTCTGAGGATTTTGATACGTTGTCGACAAAATTCAATCTTCCTTATCTTCTGGTTCAAGATACATTGCGACCAGAGCATCTTCCAAAATATGAGTACACAGAGGAAGGTCACTTCCTCATGATGAGAAGTTACGATGCTGAATGTGGAAATGATTCTACAACGGTTCAGGAACTCACGAGAAAGATTGCTCTCTTCATCACTCCTGATCGCCTAGTTAGTATCCACAGAGTTGAATTAAATTATCTGGATAAAGTCGTCGAGAGATGCAAGAAATCTGAAATTCCGAAAACACTTCAGGGGCTTGTTCACCAGGTAATCCTGGGAATCATCCGTACATATGAAGAGCCGATTACAAATCTTCAGGATTCCTACGATGAATTCGAAACCGATGTCTTGTCTAAGAGATGTGAAAGACTAGACACTACCCGGATATATCTCTTTCGTAGACAATTGTTCGTGATCAAGAGGATCTTGAAGCAGACTAACGACGCACTTTATCGTTCTAAAGATTTGTGGGAAGACTATCCTTCCATGCTTCAGGATCTTAAAGAGAATATTGATCAGCTTTATTTTCAGCTTGATGAAATCTCTGATAACTTTGAACATTTGTTTGAACTTCATATCGCTTTAAATGATCAGCGCGCTAACGATGTGATGAAAGTTCTCACAGTTTTTTCAACGATTCTACTTCCGCTGAACTTTCTTGCTTCATTCTATGGAATGAACTTCACCCAATTACCAGGCCTTGATTCTTGGCAAGCTCTCGTGACACTCGTGTTAGTCATGATCTTGATGTGTGTTTTTGCAATCTGGTATTTCCGCCGCAAGGGCTGGTTTTCGACTGCCCGAGAATGAAAAATTATGTAACTTTCTTACCTCTTAGATCGTAGTATTAATGTAACTACAATAAGGGGTATGTATGCTCGATACACTGGTCAGTTCAGGTCTCGTTCCGGATTTTATTATCAGAACCGGTATCAGAAAATTACTAAAAGAAAGAATCAAAGAGATAGCACCTACTCCTCCACATTCACTTCAGGATGCAAAAAGAAAATTCGTAGAGATGATGAAGTCTTCTCCTCTTGCTATCCAGACAAAAGATGCGAATGAACAGCACTACGAAGTACCGACAGAATTTTATCTTTATGCTTTGGGGCCAAATTTAAAATACTCTTGCGCTTACTTTGACGGTAATGAAGATCTTGGAACAGCTGAAGTTAAAATGCTTGAAAGAACGGTAGCAATGGCGCGTATCAAGCCAGGTGATAAGGTTCTTGAGCTTGGTTGTGGTTGGGGATCACTGACATTGTTCATGGCAAAGAAATTTCCTGAATGTCAGATCACTGCTGTCTCAAATTCAGCAACACAGAAAGCCTTCATCGACCAGAAAGCTAAAGATCGTGGTCTTAACAATGTTAGAATCATTACATCTGACATGAACAACTTTGATATTGATGAGAAGTTTGATCGTGTGGTTTCTGTTGAAATGTTCGAGCACATGAGAAACTATGAAATCCTTCTGGGTAAAGTTTCAAAGTTTCTGAACGACAAAGGTACTTTATTCGTTCATATTTTTGTGCACAAATCGACACCTTATCTTTTCGAAGTAAAAGATGAATCAGACTGGATGAGTAAGTACTTCTTCTCCGGAGGAATGATGCCATCGGATGATATCTTTGAATATTTTCAGGATAAATTCAAACTCGTAGAACAAGTTCGTTACAACGGTGTTCACTATGCCAAGACTTCAGAGGAATGGCTGAAGAACACTGACAAGAACAAAGATAAAATCATGGAGATTTTCAAGAATCATTACGGCGAAAAAGAAGCTGGTAAATGGTTTGAGTACTGGCGCATTTTCTTCATGGCGTGCGCGGAACTTTGGAAATTTGATGATGGAAAAGAATGGTTCGTGTCTCATTATCTCCTGGAGAAAAAATAAATGAAGAAGGTTGCCATCGTAGGAACCGGTATGGCCGGCATGAGTGCCGCTTACTTCCTGAAAGATCATTTTGATCTTACACTTTTTGAAAAGAACGATTATATCGGCGGTCACACGAATACTGTGTATGTCGAGGAAGATGGAGAGCAGAAACCAATTGATTCAGGATTTATCGTCTTCAATGAAGTGACTTATCCGAATATGGTAAAACTCTTTAAGGAGCTAGAAGTTCCTTATTATGATTCTGATATGTCGTTCAGTGTGCTTGAGACAAAAAGTGGTCTTGAGTACAACGGAAGCTCTCTGTGGAATGGATTATTTGCCCAGAAGAAGAACCTTTTTAGCCCTACAGACTGGAAGATGATCCTCGATATTCAAAAGCTCTGTAAGCTTGCTCCGAAGCTTGTGGATGATCCTAGATACGATACGCTGACAGTTCGTGATCTGGTGGCACAGGAAGGGTATGGTCAGGAGTTTCTTGATCATTTTGTCGTCCCTATGAGTTCCGCAGTCTGGTCAACTCCGCATGACAAAATGCTCGATTTCCCTGCGAAAACTCTCATCCGCTTTTTCCTGAATCATGGATTCCTGGGATTGGACACTCAACATCAGTGGAAAACCGTTCAGGCCGGTTCTCAGACATACAAACTAAAAATAATTTCTAAATACAAAGACAGAATCAAAGTCGGCCATGGAGTAAGTTCAGTTGAGGTCAAGGGTGAGAAAGCTCTTTTAACGACACTAAAAGGCGAATCTTTTGAATTTGATCATGTTATCTTTGCTTCACACGCCGACGACACTTTAAGGATGATCAAAAATCCAAGTCCTTTGCAAAAGGATCTCCTTTCGCCGTTTAAATACCAGGAGAACATCGCCCTTCTTCATACTGATGCATCTGTCATGCCCAAATTGAAAGTCAACTGGTCAGCCTGGAACTTTGTCTATCGTGACAATGATTCTTTCACTGTTTATTACATGAATCGATTGCAGAAAATCTCGGATAAAAAAAGTTACTTTATCAACATCAACGGTGAGCAGTTTGTGGATAAGAGTAAGATCATCAAACGCATTGTATATCATCACCCGCTTTTTGATCGTCCCGCAGTTAAAGCTCAAGAGAAACTTCCTGAGCTTAATAAAGGGAATCCGGTTCTTTATTTCTGCGGAAGTTATTTTAGATATGGCTTTCATGAAGATGCACTATTATCGAGTGTTAATCTATGTGAAGAGATTCTTGGGAGAAAAGTACTTCCATGAAAAGCGGCTTTTTCATTTCATACATCAAGCACGAGAGGTTTTTCCCGAAGCGGTATGAATTTGAGAATCGTTATTTCTGGTCAAAATTTGATCTCGATGAACTGGATGAGCTTGATAAAAAGACTCCTATCTTTTCGCGAAATCGCTTTAACTTAGTGACTTTCAGAGACCATGATCATATCAATCTCGGCCACTCAACATTGAAAGAGAACATTCAAGCCTTTTTAAATGAACAGGGTGTGAATGAAAGAATCACTAAAATCGACCTGGTCACGAATCCTCGCATAGTCGGATATGTATTTAACTCTGTTTCGTTTTATTTTATCGAGACTGAGACCAATCCATATGTTGTTGTTGAAATTGGAAATACTTTCAAGGAGCAAAAGCCCTATTTGCTGAAACCAGAGCATAAGACTGGTGATCAATGGGTATTCACAACTCAGAAGCATTTTTATATTTCTCCCTTCACCTCGCTTGAAAATACGATGACTTTTAAGATCAAGAGAAACGAGAAAAATTTCGTCGTAAATATTGATGATTTCAACAATAAGAATGAACTGGAAGTCCGTGCGAGCTTCACTGGGAGATTTGTTCCCTGGTCTACAAAAACACTTTTGAAGTTTTTCTTTATCTATCCACTCACAACAGTAAGACTCATCTCATCGATTCATTACCATGCTTTCAAGTTATGGATGATGAAAGTTCCTTACTTCAAAAAAGATGATAATCAGCATCTGCAAACGAATCTCTACGTCTGGAAAGACCGTTCCTTTCGTAAAAAGAACTAAGGTTTTGTGAATGGAATGAGTCTTGGAACTCGTTTTGCGTACTCCTGGTACTCAGGACGACCTTCATAGTGTTTTTCAAGAAGAGGAACACCGGTTACCTTGAGAATAAGGAAATTAATCGTAATCGGGCCTATAATAGTCCAGGCCATCTTTGGTTCAAATGCAATCAGGTAGACCCCATACCAAAGTGAGATTTCTCCAAAATAATTGGGAAACCGGGTTAATTTCCATGGACCGGTCGTACAGATTTTACCCTTGTTCTCAGGTTGAGCTTTCCACCAATTCAAATAGTGATCCGAGAACACTTCAAATGAAAATCCGGCGAGCCAGATGAGAATTCCAAGATAGTTTATCACTGAGAGCGACTTAGACTCGAGAGTCATACCCACAGAAACAGGTAGAGTAACAATCATCATCAGAAAACCCTGAAACATGAAAACTTTGATCCAGGCATTTAAATTCGGATAAGGCTGCCATTCCTGACGAAACTTGGCATATCGATGATCTTCAGGTTTTCCGCGCGAACGCATAAAAATATAGAATGCGAGACGCGTACCCCAAAAAACGACGCACATGAGAAGGATCGCATTTTTGAAAGAAAGAGGATGATGCAAATAAGCAATCATTGCAATGAGGACAAATCCAAGGCCCCAGCCGATGTCAATGACGGCGAAGTTTTTTCTAACTACGGCGACAAGGAAAAAGATGTTAACAAAGATCAGAACCGATATGATGATACTTGAAATCATCAACTCTCCCGGTGAGGTTATATGAAGATTATACTCCTAGTACTTTTAACGATGTCATCTTTATCTTGGGGACAAACATTGAACACAATGACTAATAAAGAAAAATTTCAGCATATCTTTGAAAAACTGAATAAGGACACTATGCATCTTATTCCGGAATTTTACGCGGAAGACGTAGAGTTCCATGATCCGGTTGGAGTGATTAAGGGATCGAAGAATATAACGAAGTACTATGAAAATATGTACAAGAACGTGAAGACAATCAAATTTGATTTTTCACAGTTTATTGAGAGTGGAGATATGGTCGTCGGTGTCTGGAAAATGACTCTCGTTACTGACAAACTGAATGGCGGAGAACCGATCGTCGTTGATGGAAATTCAGTCATCAAATTCAAGGATGGTAAAGCCATTTACCACCGTGATTATTTTGACATGGGGGCCTTCGCTTACGAAAACATTCCTGTACTTGGTTTTGTAGTGAAAAAGATCAAAGAACGTTTTAAAGTGGAAGAATGAAAAAAATCCAGTCGCTGATTCCGCTTGTAAAAAAATATTACAACACAACAGATCCCGCTCACGATTGGGCCCATGTCGGAAGAGTTGCAGCGACTGCAAAAAAAATTGCTGAAAATCATAAAGTGAATCTTGAATGTGTTCTGGCAGGAGTTTACTGTCACGACTTAATCAATCTTCCGAAAGATCATCCTGATAGAAAAAATGCATCAACTCTGGCGTCAATTGAAGCCGAACCACTTCTTCGTGAAGCTGGCTTTTCAAATGAAGAAATTGAAATTATCAAACGCGCCATTATCGAACACAGCTTTTCAAAAGGTTTGAAACCCTCATGTATTGAAGCTGCCATTGTTCAGGATGCCGATCGTCTCGATGCACTTGGTGCAATCGGTATTCTCAGATGTACGGCAGTTAATACCCAGATGAAAGCTTCCTTCTATGATCCTTTCGATCCGATGGCAGAAAGTCGTCCGCTGGATGACAAGAGCTTCATGATCGATCACTATTTTGTGAAGCTCTTTAAACTTCCTGATCTCATGAACACTCCTGAAGCGAAAGCAATAGGTGTTGAAAGAGTAAATTACATGAAAAACTTCCTGGAAGTTCTCATGGGTGAAATCAGAAACTAGGAATTCCATATGTGGCACATTCATTCAAAATACGGTGATAACGATTTCTACACTTCATTAGAGAAAGAACTTTTCTCACTGATTGATGGAGAGAAAAATCTCATCGCAAATCTTGCTAATATCTCTTCATGGATCTATCACGCATTTCCGGAGCTAAACTGGAGTGGCTTTTATCTATGGGATGAAGCTGATAAAGAACTTGTTCTTGGACCATTTCAGGGAAAACCGGCCTGCATCAGGATCAAGCCTGAGCGTGGAGTCTGCGGAGCTGCTTATACAAAAGGTCAGACTGTACGAGTGGATGATGTTCACGCTTTTCCAGGCCACATTGCCTGTGACTCAGCTTCCTTATCTGAACTCGTCGTACCTCTCATTAAAAATGGGAAAGTCATGGGAGTGTTGGATCTCGATTCACCTAAGGTCAATCGCTTCAATGCTGAAGATGAAAGAGAATTTACGCGAATCATGAATTTGATATCTGAAAAGATCTATTAAGCTGCTGAGAGTTCCTGCACTTTCTCTTTCTCCACTAAATTTACCTGATCTTCTTTCTTGAAGAACTTGTAGTAGAGAATAATCGCAAGAGCGTAGAATGATCCCGCCACATAAAATGTTGGCCCGAATGAATAGGCTTCAATCAGATATCCACCAAGGCGAGTACTGGTTGTATAGACCAGATGATAGAAGAATAGAATAGTCGCTGATGCAAATACACATTCCTTCTCACGAACGTGCTCCATTTCAAAAATACTGGTGATCGGACTCGACATATTCATCAGCATTCCTCTCAGGAAAAAACAGCTGAGAACCAGAGTGATATTTCCGGTCAGACCCATGGCAATCATGAAAGGGATTGAAAATAATCCAGTCAGAACGATGAATCTTAACGGTGTCGTCTTTCTGATTAAGGCAGGCGTGAGGAAGATCCCCATGAAAATGAAGAACTGAAGAAGTGCGTAAGCTACACCAATCATTTCAGTGGAGAGGCTGAATTTTTCCTTCATGTAGAGGTTCATGAAAGGAACGATGAGACCGCCACCAAAAGCGAAACATAGCTTCGGCAAAATCAGTTTTGCGAGAATGTTCCATTCTTTTTCACGCAACCCCTCAAACAATCGCTTCTTCACTTTAGGAATTGGTACGCGCTTAATCTGCATGAACATGATGTTTGCTGAGAATACAATTGCGAGAGCAATCATGATGGATGATCGGAATAGTTCAAGTTTTGAGAATGACGGAGCAATCAAGGCAACGACATCCGGTAAGTATCCACCGATGAGGTATCCGACTAAATGAGCAAACATGTTGAGAGATGAATTCATCGTGAAAAGATGAACTCTCTGTTCAGATGTTGAATTTCGTAAATAGAAAGGTGAAACCGAAATATTGAACAATGCCTGGAACATGCTCGCAAGGAGCCCAAAAGCAAACAATGAGCCTTCATCAATGTTCATCACCTGGATCATGTAAAAACCAGACGAGAGGACAAGTGAAGCCATCACCAGATGTTTCACATGGAATTTTTCAATGATGAGAGCAGCAGGTATCGCCATGAGAGAAATTCCCAATGACGTTGTAGAAATCAATCCACCGATAACCGATTCTCCAAAGCCGATTTCTTTCAAATAGAGGTTGAAAAGAAGGCTATAAATAGAGAGACCCATTCCCTGAATTGCGTTACCTATCAGAAAAAGTTTTACGTTAGATGAAAGCTGAAGAAAGTGTGTGCGATACGCGCGAACCATGACAAAGATTTTAGCTTGTTATTGGATTCTTCGATATTCGGAAAAAGGTTCCAACACACTTTTGGTTTAGCGGTAAGTCAAAAATGACTAAGTGCTTAACCAAAAGTGTGTTGGAACCATTTCAAACTGTTTGATATACCGAACTCAGAAAGCTATGATCGAGAGAATTTTAGTATCAAAGGGGATTCTCCAATGAAATTTCTAGTTCTACTTGGCCTTCTGGCCTCATGTGCTTCTTACGCAGATTTTGTTTATATGAAAGAAGATGCTCAAGGAAAAAGCATTCAACTTCAGGGTTCAACTCTGACGACTTTGAATGATTCTTCTAACAAGCTTTGGGCAATTTATCCGGACATCACTCCGGACGGTAATGAATTTATTTATGCCGAAGGTGCAGGCCCTGAAGATCTTCACCTCACTTATTTCAATAAGAAAAAGAATCTGACTCAAAGATTCAGCTTAGCGATGAAGGGCATGCTTCTGCATCCGAAGTTCTCTAAGAACGGAAAGTTTATTTTCTTCTCAGCTCCAGGTCCAAAAGGAAAGAACACAGTTTTCTTCTTTGATCGCGATGCTGAAGTGAGACGTCAGGGGACAAATCTGATCGATTACTCTCTTTCAAATGCAACAGCACTTGTTCCTGATGAAGAAGCTTACTTCCCACGTCCTTCTTCGAATGGTGACTTCGTTGTTTACCAGAGAAACGTTCCCGGTAAAAAAGAGATCGTTCTTTTTGATCGCCTTGAGAATACGAAAACTGTTCTTGCTGAAGGTATGTCCCCAGCACTTTCATTCGATGAAACGAAAATTGCTTACACTTCCAAAGTTGATGGCAACTGGAACATTTACGTGATCGATCGCACGACTAAAGTTGTGACTCAGATGACTTCAGATGCAAAAGATGAACAGGCCCCTACATTCTCTCCGGATGGAACGCTTGCTTTCGCTGCAAACAAGACAGGTCATTACCGCATCTACAAGATTACTGATAAGAAATGGGAATCCATCGTAACTGCCTCTGACAGTGATGAAGTTGATTTCTACTCACCACAATTTTCTGGTGAGCATGAATTCGTTCAGAAAGAAAAAGCTCCTTTCATTGGCAACCCTCGTTCTTCATTCGGAACAGCTTCTCACGAAGGGAAAATCTACATGGCCGGTGGACACCAGGGTGCTGAGCACACGTATCCGCCAGAGTCTTTCACAGACACGTTCATTGTTTACGATATTGCTAAAAATGAATGGACTGAGCTAGCTCCTCGTCCTGCTAAAGCTCACGGCTACCAGATTGCGGCACACGGTAATTACGTTTATGCATTCGGTGGATTTGCTTATTCTCCGGATCACAAACCTAAGTGGAAATCACTTTCACAAATTGATCGTTACGATATCAAAAACAATAAATGGGAAACGATTGGAAAACTCACTTCTCCACGTTCTTCAAACACTGCAGTCACAATCGATGGCAAAGTTTATCTCGCCGCTGGTTGGGACTCGACTCCGAAATTTGATAACGATCTTGATGGAACATTCCTTGATACGATCGAAATCTTCGACCTGAAAACTGAGAAGATTGAAATCGCTCCATACAAACTGCCTTCACCACTTCGTCGTGCTCTTACAGGTATCGAACACAACGGGAAGATCGTTCTTGTTGGTGGATTGGGTCAGGGAGCTTCTCACTTTGAACTTCTGAACACAGTAACTGCTATCAATCCAGTGGATGGAAAAGCTCAGGAATTAACACCCCTTCCGTTTTCGACATTTGCTCCGGCAGCTGAAGTACTCGGGAATGAGCTTATCGTTTTCGGTGGTATGTTCAAGACAGGACCCATGGCCTACGAATACGTGGCCCACATCTATGCGATGGATCTCGCGAAGTCGAACTGGCGCCATACAGGCCGCTATTTAAAAGAGACTAAGGGCTTTTCACAGGTCTTCCACCTGGATAACAAAACCCTCGGAATTCTTGGTGGTCACCACTATTTGCAGGGAATGGACTCTCCTGTCAGTACCTTCGAGACGCTTTCTAAAGATCTGTAACACGAAACGGCCCCATCTCATGAAAGTGAGTGGGGCCAGCCTTATTATCTCGGCACCCCTCAGGCCAACTGCCAAAATTACCGACTAGTACCCCATGGACCGAAAGCTTATCATTTCAATAAGCTAGTTCATTTTTATGAAATACTAGTTAGTAATTTTTCTGAACCATGGTTAAATAAAATTATGAAAAACGAACAAAAAGTTCCTTCAGAAATCATCTGCGATTTTGGTGATGATTTCGGAACTCTTTCAAAGCAAGACATCGGACAATTGTTTGTCGACATCCATGCGAGCATTTCGCCACTGGATCCTTTAAACAAAGCTGCAGCAATGGAAGCCGCCTGCTAAAATGAGAGTGATTTATGGATAACAATAAAAAAGATTCGAAGACAGAGATCGTGATTGATTTCGGTGATGAATTCGGATCATTGGTCAAACAAAACATCGCTGAGATTTTTGTGGATATCCATGCTTCTGTTTCTCCAATGGATCCTTTGAATAAAGACTAAGAGTGAACAAGTATTCAAATCTCAAAAACGCCGAGCTTGAATGGTTACGGCGTTTTTCTCCCGAACTTCACATCCCAGATACTTTCGATCCCTTGATGACAAAATTTAAACTGATGAAAGAGCTGAAAGCTAAAACGCTTTCTTCCCTCGCTAATAGTGTCACGATGATCTGGCCGCTCAAGGATTCTTTTCCCGGTAAGAAGGTCACTTACCGTTACCAGCGACAGGACTTCATCATCGAAGGGCATTCGCCTCTGGAAGTGTATTATCCGGGTTTAAAGACGAATCTGAATGTGAATGGTCACT
>JBEIQF010000235.1:0-5666 GCA_040376635.1 Halobacteriovoraceae bacterium | reverse complement strand
ATCAAGGAAACCAACAAGCTGCTGTCCGCAACGCTGGTCTTTAAAGAGACTGGAAATTGTATCAAGCTGGCCGACTGCTTTTGCAGCGAGGTCTTTTTGATCAGGCTTAGCACCGTCTTCAAGCTTGCCGTCAGAATCAGCAATCTTAATCGCAATATCTTTTAATTGAGAGTTCGCTGCATTTACAGTGTCCTGGTACGCCTTACACTCAGGTGAAAGAGTAATAGTCTTAGCAAGCTTGGAAGCCGCTTCCCTCAAACCCGAGAGTTTTGTATTGGTCAACGGACAACTCTGTTGAGCATACGAGTTTAGAGTGATTGATAGAATCAATACAGACAGGATTAAAGTTTTCATGCCGCTTTTTAAGCAATTGAAATGCCAAAGTTTACGGGATAACCCCTTGATCGCCCGATCGAACTATTTAACAGGTGTATAGAAACTAGACGGTGCCTTTTTTGCTCCATTGTAAAGTGCGTGAAGAAAAAATTTACTTGTTATATAATGAAATCTCTCTCGCCTCTGTTTTCCGCTTCTGACCCCCAACATTCATACTAAGGACTGATCATGAAAAACCAGGATGATTTTTTGATCGCTCACGTAGAACTAGCTAAGGCCCGCTTTTCAAATGGCGAGGATCTAGGCTTCGAATTCAGGAACGAAATCGATGCCTGGAATAAGATGGAAACGCATTTTCGCCACCAGATCCAGAACCCACGCAAGCGCGGATTGAAAAGTAAGCATGACCTGATTCCTACTGTGTATGCGATCAGACAACGAATTGAGTAAGTAATGAACGGGCCCGCAAATGCGGGCCTTTTTTGTTAGCGTTTGGTTAAGTTCTTTTCTCAGCAACTACCTTTTTACAATCAGAGATTTTCAAAAAATAAATTCATGTTACTTGAGCTCCACAACTACCCCACCCCAGGAGTTCATATGAAATTTATCATTGCTCTGCTGCTGATCTCGACCCAAACCTCATTTGCCACAACTTACTTTTGTGTAAGTCAAAACCCACACGGCGCTATTGCTCTCGACCTGAATGAAACAGGCAAGTCTGTCGGACGCCAAAGCAATCCATGGACAGGCCAACTTGAAGACATCCTCGGAAGTGATACAGGTGCCTACAACAAACTGAATGTTGGCAATGTAGAGAAGACAAAAGACGGTTATAAATTCAACGCTTCAGTCTACGGTCTCGTGAATCACCCTGAAGTGATCAAACTCACGAAATCAGAAATCAAAAAGAATAAACTCTCCTTCTTCATTGAAGTTGATCGCTACATGGAAATGAACTGTGTTGTGAAGAAGGTGAAGCTATGAAATTTTTAATCCTACTCCTTATAACATTCTCCGCTTTTGCTAATGAAGTAATTGTCGTGAATAACCAGAAACTAGTTTTGATCGAGAAGAAGACTGCCACAGCAGTAGACAAGATTCTCAAACTTGATGAGCCGAATGAGTTAAAGCTTGAGAAGCTTAAACTTGCCTTCAAGAAAGAAAAGAATTTTTGTACTGATGCTGTCGCTGTCTACAACGTAGATCGGGCTAGATGTGAAAAGATTCTTACAAGAAATTATCTGTATGAAGATCTTCTCGCTGATGTTCCGGATTATCATGACATGCAAGAACTGCGTGAGATTCTATCTAAATACATCGCTCTTCTTATTTTGATGTAGCGACACTTGGCGGGGTCACTCCTGGGATTGATCCCGCTATTGTGCAAACCGGAGCTTCTCTTGTTGGAGCTCCACATCCCAGACTTTCCCGAACGCGGGGATCACGGCCTATCGTAAGGTCCAGGCGCGCGACACCTGAAGGATAGGTCTCATCTTCAGGGAAGTTGCAAAAATCGTCTGTGGCCAGCGCCAGGGCCCTAATCGCCTCTTGTCCTGTGACATTGTCAGCACGAAGTCTTTCCGAAAAAACCTGCGACCCCCAAAAGTCGGCCGTAATCTCCGGACCTCTGGATTCAAACTGCCCTGTTCCGCCCTGAAGTTGGTTATAACAACTTCTCATGCGCTCATAGGGTTCAGGGAAACGGTCTGACGTTGCATCGATCGAATGCGCGAGCTCATGTCCCAATGTAAATGAGAGACTATTCAACATTTCACGTTTTGAGCGTGGACCAAAATCCTGGAGAGATTGAATGAGGCCGGGACATAGAACCACTTTATCAAGCTGGTTGTAAGCCGAGACGAGAGTCCCATTACCACAATTATCATTATAGTTTCGAAGCCCTTTCACGCGGGCCTGCTCAGCTGTTTCATTGGGATTTAAATGACTCTCACGATGACGAACATATTCAGAACCCGACATGAACTGGACGGTCTGAATTTTTGCCCGCATATCAGCTCGCTGTTGAGCTGAGAGATCAGAGTTTCTGGCAATCATCTCAAGCATTGATGTTCGCACTTCATTAAAAAGTCCTACGAGATCATCCTGCTTCACTAAACTCGTTTCAAAAACTTCGCGCTCGACTCTCTCAAGTGCTTCAAGACTTGGGAGTGTGCCTTTATTAAATGGAATTGTGGGATAGTTTGCAGCGCGGGCCTGAAGAGCACGAAGACCCACTTGCGGGTTTCGAATCGCACATACTGCTGATGAGAGTGACTGACATGAATTAACATTCGTTGTGTTTCTTTCTTCGCACGATGGTTCGTTCAATGTCTTCGAAGGGTTCTCGAGTACCTTGATAATGTCATTCAGCTTTTGCTTATCCTGTGCGCTTGCTGATGCCGTTAAGAATATGAGAATCATGATCAATCTCATGAGACTGATTATAGTTTCCCTCTGGTTACGGAAGAAAATCTTCAGGTTAAAAAGTGGGTTTCAAGGGGTTAGATGAGTGATGGATAGAGGGGAATGCTTGAAAAAAGGGCACCCTACTTAGACAGAACTGCGACTTCTTACCACTCACCAAATTCTTTTGTGTTCTTCTTTTCAAGAGCTGCATTTTTCTCAGCTGCTTTTTCTTCAGCAAATGGTTCATCATCCACAAACTCATCCTGAAGTTCACTGGCAATAAAGCCCAGGCTTCCGAGAAAGACTGCGGCCGAAGTTTCTTCGAGGATTACATCCTCGGTGGTTTTCTTTTTCTTTGTCATGCTCAAATTATAAGTCACGACAAGCATGGTGCTTAGTTAAGAATTATTTAGATTGGACGAGCAACTACTTCCTAGCAATTTTCTTCGCTTCAGATTTATCGACTAGCTCACCTGAGACAAATCGATGGAGGATACTTCCTATCAAAGTCTGATACGGGATGCCGAGTCTTTCGGCTTCATCCTTGAGAAGGGAAATATCATTAGAATCGACACGAATTGAAATTGCAGTTTTTACTGCATCAGAATCGACTCTTACGGGGCCAATTCTTCTTTGCATTTTATCTAAATCGTAATGATCTTTCATAATATTCCTTTTCAGCTTTATCTGCTCTTCTGGCGGAGATGATTCTGATTGAACTTCCTCTCTCACAAAAAACTATAAGTAGAATTCCTTTTTTAGGATGACATCCAATCCTAAGGAACCAACTCAGCTTCGTTAAAACGAATCTTATGCTTTAAAAAATTGGCCCACTCTTTTTCTTCATCCCATTCGAACAGTACCACAAACCGACCCCTCTGTATATACAATGTATTTCGCGGTTAAATGTCTGTTATCTGCAAAGGAATGAGCAAACTTAAGCGAAGATAAGATTCCGAAACTTCAGGCAGTTAAACTTGTCGCGTAAAATAATTAACTTCTGTTCACGGCAATAATCTCCATATGAAGAATTGATCTCAACCTTCGAAGGCCCTGCACCGTTAATTAGGCATCGAATCTTTCAAAGGAATAACTATGTCGAACAAATGGACTGCTCAAGTATGGGTTAAATGGAATAACACGGCCCCGGATTGGAAAAACTGGGACTGGAAGAAAGAATGGAAGGAAGTAACATGGGCCGCTTCGACTATGGGCGAATGGGACATGGTTCTTTGGGTTGACGTTCAGACTCCGGAAGAGCTCGAGAAATTCGTTTCTAAGAAACTATGGGGCAAGAAATGGGTAGCTGATACTCATTCTTCATGGGCAAAAGAAATCTGGAATAAGAAAGCAGCTTAATCAGAATTATAACGGGAAAGTAGGTCCGCCTATTTTCCCGGTATCCAGTAGTAATTTTTTTCTGCATTCAATCTCTCATCAAATCATTATCAATAGTTAGTCCAATCAAATATAGACACCTCGCTTGCACATACTGTCACTAACCACCCTGTATTGACACGTATATACAACAAGAGTAGTTTATGATTTATGAATGGGACGAAGAGAAGTACCAATCTAATTTGAAAAAACATGGATTAAAATTCGAAGACGCTATCGAAGTTTTTCATGACTTAAATGCTTTAGAGCTTTTGGATGAACATGAACATGAAGATCGGTTCATTCGAATCGGTTTAAATCGATTTAAAGGGATTATGGTCGTAGTATTTTGTGAACGTTCTGAAGAGATTATTCGAATTATCTCTGCTCGAAGAGCTTCGAAACTTGAGGTTATACTTTATGAAGAAAGAATATGATTTTTCAAAGGCAAAACGAGTTGACCCAAAAAGGGTTTATACAAGTGCCAAGGTGATGATTTCTCTGCGTCTTGATCCAAAAGTCACGTCAGCTTTAAGAGACGAAGCCGAAGCTTTAGGAATAGGTTATCAGACTCTGATTTCTTCAATTTTAGAAAAACATGTTTCGCCGGAAATCACTTCTATTGAAGAAAGAATCTTCAATAGAATCATGGAGCGTTTTGAGGAAGCAGGCGTTATTACTAAGCAAAATAAACCGAAGACAAAAAAGAAGAAATCGGCTTAGCCTATTTCTTTGATAACTGTCTTAAAATTTTACCTAAAATCTCACGCGCCTTTTTCGAATACTTGAATCCGACGTAATTCACTCGCTGATCTTCTAGTGGAACCAGCTACTTCCTTCAGATTTACTGTCTAAACTTTCGACACCACTGAAAAGAATTCAACTTTCCACACGCCAATCGCAAGATCTGCGAGAATTTCTCAAAACTTAGAGGGACGTACTTCATGAAAACTAAAATCTTATTCTTGTTCTTGTGTCTTTTCTCACTGAACGCCTTCGCTCTTATCAGCGAAGAAGATGATGGTCAGGACGGAAACGGCTCAGACTATCGCATAACAGATCACGAGAGACGTCTTTGTAAATACATTCAATCTGAAATGAAAAACTCTGAAGAATACACTGTGATGACGACTTGGCAGGGTAAACAACTGGAACTTTCGAAACTTGAAATCGAGACTAAGTGCTGCGAAATCAATCCAAAGAAATGTGACAAGAAAAAAGAAGAAGACGCTGGTCCTTACTACGCGAGCGAACAATAAGATGAAAGCAACAGCGATTACAGGCGATCCATTCATTGCATTCTTGAGAAACAAGTTTGAGACTTTGAAGTCGACCAATCCTCGCTATTCCCTTCGCGCCTTCGCTGGGAAAATTGAACTCGATCCTTCATCACTATCAAAAGTGTTCTCTGGAAAGAAATCTCTTTCAGAAGAAACACGTATTCATTGCTTAACGAAAGCTGGCGCTTCGAAAAAAGAAATCGACGTTATCCTGAAGAAAGGTGCATCTGAACCTCTTTCTCACACCATCATTCCTGAAGACGTCTT
>JBEIQF010000036.1:0-15887 GCA_040376635.1 Halobacteriovoraceae bacterium | reverse complement strand
GGACTCAGGACTCTCGGCACATTTGCTCACGTTGGTTTACCGGTGGTCCTGGCCTTCCGCACATCCCGCATTCTTGCCCCTGATCGCCTCGACTGGCAGAAACATTTTATCGCGGGTTCCATTATTTCTGGCGTAACCATTCTGACCGCCCAAGGGATCATTAGATTTATCGCGCGAAGAAAAGGCATTCATTTGAGTGAGACTAAAATCAGAATTATTTCTTCCATTGCTGGACTCATGATGGGATTAGTGGCCGGAGGTGGAAAAGAAATTTATGACAGTATTTCTGGAAGAGGAACGGCAGAATTCAGAGATGCAATGTTTACGGCAGCGGGTGGAGCATTTGTATCGATGTTCTTTGCGATACCATTTGGAAGAATCTTCGGATTTAAAACTACTTCTTTCTCACCGGCACCGGTTTCAACTCTGGTGCTTTCGCCTTCACCGCAATGGCCGTAGCTACGCCGATAAGAATTCCTGTGATGATCATTTCCATAAATATCTCCTGAAACAGACACATCATCTGTATCGACATTTTCCTAGATAATATTATGCAGCATATTAAAATTCCGGCCCGTTTTTTCTCTTCAAACCCCTGAAATTGATGGTACACTCTTACTTGAATTCAACAAATTCAGGTTCTTAAAGGTTATAGGCGTATGGAAACGACTCTTTCTCTCAGGCAAAAGGCCCTTAAAATCAATCTTGCGAAGAAGTTTTACGGAACTTTCGCCGAGATCGGTGCGGGCCAGGAAGTAGCAAGACACTTTTTCCAGGCGGGTGGATCTTCGGGCTCAATCGCTAAAACGATCTCTGCCTACGACATGACTTTTTCTGATTCTATCTATGGGAAAGAGCCATCAGGCCGTTACGTTTCACAAACAAGACTCTTGAGAATGCTCGAAAAAGAATACCAACTTTTGCAGGAGCGTCTCTCAGATACTCGCGGCAAAGATCACGCGTTCTTTGTTTTCTCAGATACAGTTGCCGCTCTCAATTTCAAAAAAACAAATGAAGCTCACGGCTGGCTTGGCATGCGTTTTCAGGATGCTCCGGGTTCTGAATGCAGCGAAGTGGTTATTCACGTTCGTATGCTTGATCCGCAAAACCTTCTTCAGCAAGATGCTCTTGGGATCATTGGGTTGAATCTGGTTTTTGCATCACTCTTCTTACAAAATGATCCTGAAGCTTTTGTTCATTCTCTTCTTGATCACCTTGATACATCACGAATCGAAGTGAACTTTATCCGTTTCGGCGGGAAAGTATTCAAGGGAGTTGATAACCGCCTCATGAACCTTCAGCTTTTGAAAGAGGGTTTCACTCACGCGATCATGTTCGATGAGAATGGGGAAGTGGCACTGGCGAACGATATTCTTTATAAGAAAGATGTTCTCGTTGTGCGTGGATCTTATCGTCCACCTACGCTTGTTTCATTCGATATGATCAAGACTGGCCTTTCAAATTTTGCTAAAGATATCGGCAAAAAGCCGGAAGAGATCGTAACTATTTCTGAGATCACAATTTCAACTCTCAAGTCTGATGACGGTGACATCGCGAAAGAGGATTTCCTCGCTCGTGTCGATTTGATGTGCACGATGGGACAGAAAGTTCTTATCACGAATTATCCTCAGTATTATAAACTCGCGAGCTACTTCTCGCGCCTGAACGTTCCTCATCTTGGACTCGTTCTTGGTATTTATAACTTCCAGCAAATCTTCACAGAAGAATATGCAAACGTAGAAGGCGGGATTCTTTCTGCCCTTGGACAACTTTTCCGTGATTACGTAAAAGTTTACATCTACCCTTACAAATCAGAGAAAGGTTCTATCGAAACGATGGCCAATCTTGAAGTTCCAAAAGAATTTGATCACTTGTTCGCCCACCTTAAAGGCATGAAGCAGATTGATGACGTTGCTGAATTTGATAAGGACATTCTCCATATCTATTCATCGAAAGTTCTCCAGATGATTGTGAACAATGAGCCGGGCTGGGAAAAAATGGTTCCACCGTCAGTTGCGAAGGCCATTAACGACAAGTGCCTTTTCGGTCATCCATGTTTTATCGGGAAGAAGAATAAAGACGTATGATGGATTTCATTTCCATCTTCTCTGCTTACGTTATCGGTTTTTACTTCAGTACATTCTCACCTAATCATACTCCTGCAACTTCATGTGAAAGACATGAAGGCGTGGAGTATTGTTTCTACAAGGGTCACGAGGGCAGTAAGCGAGTCGTTTATTTCCTTCACGGCTTCGGCAATGATACCAATGCCTGGAGCTGGAACTCAGTCACAAAAAGAATTGAAGAGCAGTGGAGTAAGTCTCAGACCAGAAAACCTCATGTTGTCACAATCAGTTTCGGCAGGCTCTGGTGGTACACATCTAGTGAGCAGGGTAAAAAACTTCGTGCCTTCACAGAGTGGATTGAAAAAGAAAAGAAACTTGATCCAAGTGAAAGAGTTCTTTACGGTGATTCCATGGGTGCCCACAACTCTTACCGTTGGGCGCATGATGAAAGTGATCTCTTCAATAAAGTTGCCTTGATATGTCCTGCAGTTCCTTCAACTTTTATCAAGGAAGAGAAGAATCCTGGGATGTGGCCATTTTATGCCGTCGCTGATTCTGTGATTACAAAATCTTACTCTGAAGCAAATCCTCAAATCACAAATCCACTTGAGAATCTTCCTTACTGGGAAGTCTTTAACAACATTCCTTACATGCATGTGATTGTGTCGTCGCGTGATCATTTCGGTTTTTATCCGGGTGGCAAAGCACTGACAAAACTTCTTGAGAAAAATGCGGTGACCAAGGTCACATTTGAAGAGCAAGACGTCACTCATTGTGATGTAGACGCCCAAAAACTTGCACCGTTTCTGGGCGAATAATTTATTTAATTAAACCTGATTTTTTAGCAGTGATAAGAAGTCTCAGATAGATTTCCATTCCTTCTTGCGGAGTATATTTCCAGAAAGCAAGGTGATCAGAATCCATCACAACTCTCATTGAATTCGATGTATCAACAGCAGCACCAACCAGTGGTGAACTTCCTTCAGTTGGACCTTGCTGAAGCATATGAGTCCATACCGGATCAACAAGTGGCGCAGCTCTTTCATGATCTCGTCTCACAAAGACAGCATTCAGTACGGGAATTGTTGATTCCGTAATCTGACGTGCTTCAGAAAGTCCAAGAGTCGCAAGATTTCTGCGATCAAGTGCCGCGAGAAGCGTTTGTTCAAGATGATCAGGAAGGCGAGGATCTTTTGTAATGATTCCTAGTGGAAGATTAAAAACTCCTGTCACTGACGGAGCAGTCCCGCGATAGAAACTATCCGGATGAATTTTTGCCTGTGCAATAACAGATCCGTGAGGTGTTCCACCGATATTTAAGTACGCACCAATTTTTGAATTAACATCTGAATCATTCATCGCAATGAGTTCTCTCATGATACGCGCACCCATTGAGCGCGAGATCACGATATGAGAATCTTTCAGCTTAAGAAGATTTTCTTTTGTTTCCTGAACCTGTCTGTCGAGTGAGTTTAAGCTGTTTCTTTCAACGAATACTGAGCTTACTCCAAGCTTCTTGAATTCCTTCACGAGATATTTGTAAGTTGTGAGTTCTGTTTTTTTCAAGAAAAGGCTGTAAGGGAAAACTGTATTAAGAGCGCCGTTTTCCCACGAAAGGTGAGGGACCAGGGCAATTTTTAGTTTCTTAGATTCGATACCATCCTTGAAAGTCTCTTTGAAGAGTTTCTTCAATTCAGGAAGTTTCAATTGTTTTAAATCATCAGCATCTCTCTGAGCGCTGGCGTAACCCATGCTTGCGTTCAGTTCCTGAGAAACTCTGTGGTAATTATTGGCGATACAAGTCCATCCATTGTTCAGGATAACTTCGTGCCATTTTTTATTATTGTATCTGTCGTTGATATCAATCGACTCACAATCAGTGAGTTCTTTTGATTGGATAAATTTGAGGGCCTCTAAGTTTTGTGCTCTCTCATCTTCAATCGTTGTCCATGGAACCATAATCGACATCGGGAATGTCGGTTCACTGGCAAGAATTTCGGATTGGATATTTTTCTCAGAGTTTACAGTTGTTTCATTACATTTTGCGCGTGCAGATTTTAGGTCATTGATCGCGAGTGCGGCCGTGAATTCACCTTTCTTACTACGCTTTTTTACTTTGGAGAATGAATCTTCAATTTTCTGAACTTCTTCATCGGACATTCCGCAAAGGCCTGTGTCGACTCTTACTTGTTCCAGGTTCTGGAGACTCTCAACCACCTGGGCATTGAGGACAAGAGGGAATAACAATGTCAAAAGCGGCAAAGTATAGTTTTTCATACTGGCATACTATCAATGCCAGGGATTCATGATGGATGTCAGGGAGAAAAATACAAGGGGTGTAAAAGAACTAAACAGCACCTTCAAGGGCAAGAAGTTGTTTTTTCATCGTAAGACCATGGGCAAAGCCTCCGATTCCATTTGTTCCTAGAACCCGGTGGCATGGATAAATCAACATAAAGGGGTTTCGTCCACAGGCGCTACCGATGGCCTGAAAGGCCTTAGAATCCATTTTATCTGCGAGACCTTTATATGTTGATGTCTGGCCATAAGGAATGGTTTTCATCGCTTTTAGGACGTCACTTTGAAAAGGACTCAAATGAGAATGATCCAGCTTGATATTGATCTTCCTGGATTTGCCAGTCAGGAACAATTTAAACTCTTCAAAGCAATCCATGAAAAAGGGATCAGGATTTTTGGTCGCTGGACCTTTATCGACGTTGATATGTGACAGTGATTTCCCATCACGTGTTTCAACTCTCAGAAATCCCACGATTGGCAAAGAGGGAAGGACGACGCTCTTCAATTGTTCTTTCATGCCAAAAAGCCTATCATGGCCCTACATGAAAGTCCTCACTTCTCCCTTTCAGAATCCTTTTATCAACCTCGCGCTTGAGGATCATTTCCTGCGTGGCGGAGCTGATCTTCCGGTTCTGTTTTTTTATGTAAACAGACCGTGTGTTGTCATGGGCCGATTCCAGAACCCGTGGCTTGAAACCAATCTCAATTATCTAGTTGATAAGGATATCTGGCTTGTTCGTCGTCAAAGCGGCGGCGGCTCAGTTTTTCATGATGAAGGAAACCTCAATTTCAGTTTTATCGTGCCGGATGCGATGATCGAAAGAAGAAAGCACGCTGAACTCCTGCAGGCCGCTTTCAAGAAGGCCGACATTGAACTTGAGATCTCTCCCCGTCATGATTTGTGGCTCGATGGTAAAAAGATTTCAGGTTCAGCATTCAAACAAACGAAGAATGGCTCCTTTCATCACGGGACTTTTCTTGTGAGCTCGGATCTGGATAAACTTGAAGAAAGTCTCAAGCACACGATCGTTCCTAAAAACACCAAATCGATTGCTTCAGTACGCTCGAAAGTGATTACTTTGAATGAGCGCTACCCTGGTGTCGAAATCAAAGATGTGATTGATCTCGTTTCTCATTATCTCCATACCGTTCCTGCGGAAATTGATGGAACTCTTTTATCCTTGCCATCAGTCCAGGAAAGTTTCAATAATCTCACAAGCTGGGACTGGCTTTGGGGAGAAACTCCGCACTTTGAAATGGAGAACGGACTTGAAGTCAGAAAAGGAATCGTGGAATCCACGGGAGAAAAATTTCAGAGGGAGACGATGAAAGGGAAGCTTTCAGAATCAGAAATCGAAAAATTGTTTCCGGATTTTAGTGAGCAGCGCAGGTCGAGCAGCCAGATTTTGTAGCTGTCTGATCCTCAAACGTCCAATCACCGTAAGACTCATTCAAATAGATACAAGCATCAGTAATAGAGTCGAAAGAGGCCTGAAAGACTTCTTTCTCTTCCTTCTCAAGAACCGTCACGAAGTATTCCAGACGGTCTTCTTTCATGGACTCAGGATCAGCGCCAAACGTGACCATCGCCATGAAATCACCTTTTTCATAACGACAATAAGTCCAGTTTTCGATATTTACACACTGCATCCGACACCTTTAATCAACAAACTATGTGATAGCCAACACTTGTAATCTTAGAACACCTAGTCTATAGTGTCTGGACTTTTAAGTAAATCAATTACCATTTGAGAGGATTATATGGCAAAGGGACCACGAGTTATCGTTACGTTAGAATGTACAGAAGCAAGAAAAGAGAACGCATCTCCTTCTCGTTATACAACTTCAAAAAATAAAAAGACGACTCCAGAGCGTCTTGAAATGAAGAAGTATAATCCAAATCTTCGTCGTCACACTGTTCACAAAGAAATCAAATAATCTTTCGAAAGAAAGTTATGATAAAAAAAGGGAGCTTAAAGCTCCCTTTTTTTATTTCTGTTATTTAAGGTCTGAGGCCTTCGTTCCAAGCATTTTGATCTCATCTTTTTCAATCAAGACAAACGACTGTTTTTCATCTGTAGAGAGCGCATAAGAGCCGCCCTTCACAACGTTCATCCCGGGAATCTGGCCCGTTAGTGGAGACATGACATAAGTGCGCACACCGTTGCCTGAAATGAGTTTTAGGCTATATTCCGGCGTTGCCATGATCTTTTCCATGAAGAGCTGCTGATCACTATTGAGCTTATCGAGAATCGAATAACTTTTAATCTCTTCAAGGCGTTCAAAAAGCTTATTCACTTTCTGTTCAGACAGAACAACTCCGGCCTGATCAACCCACTGAGATTCTTTTTTGATGAGTTTTAGTTTGAGTCCTGCCGAATCATAGATTTCAAGAGACTGAAGTGAATCACCATTTACAGCGAGAACTTTTGATTCCACGAGCTGGGCGAGATCATAACTCTCAAGCGCCATTTCAATCGGATCAATCTGATAGATCTGATCCTGGCTTGAAAGCGATAAGTAAGCAGAGTTATCGATAGGATTAATGAGACCCATCTTGATTTCAAAATTCTTATTCCGTGTATTCGTGAACAAGAGAGTCAGCGTAGGATTATCCAGAGAGAAACTTGTGATGTTAATGGGTTCAAGACGGTGAAAGTTTCTCACTCTCACGACATTCAAAGCATCAACGATTTTTGAAACAACATCGTTTTTCAAACGAAGGGCCTGAGGTTCAAGCATCTGCCATGGACCGCTGAGGGAGCCATCAACCGATGTGTTCTCAAACAGGAAAGTGCCATGTTTGTTAGTGAGTTTCAGGTTTTTTAGTCTCTGAAGTTCATTGATAGGAACAGGATTTGCGTAAATTTGCGCGATATCTACTTCAGGTGTTTCAGCTTCAAATACTTCTGCAAACAGCCCAAGAAAGAGCAGGATTAAAAAGAAAAAAACAACCAGTACAGTTGATAGTGTAGGGCGCAGGAGTGCTTTCATTCAGATAGTATAGCCTAAATTAGATTCCGAGGTCATCTTCAGATTCTTTCTTGGCCTTTTTCTTGTCCTGAGGAAGTGTAGGTTCGATTGATTTCAGGAAATTTCTGAGATTGTCTCGTTCACCTGGAATTGAAAAAGCGAAACGGCACTGAACACGGTAGTCAGGCTTCGATGAGCTGATGATACGGCTAGTGCGCGCGTAGTGATGGCAATAGGTCACATCTGCCGTCATCATGAAGTTTTGTGGAATAAGGAATTCTACAACAACGCTCTGGCCTTGAAGGAATCTATCCTTCGTAAAGCTAAGCATCTGTTCCATGTTGATGTCAGAGAGAAGAATAAAACCGTAAGAAACTTTATCAAGATCCGGAGCTTGTCTCTGGTAGGGACGCTCAAGAATAGGATTTGGTTTTTTTGTTTCTAGACCCTGAAGAGTCTGTTCAGCAACAATTTCTTCTGCTTCATTCAGGACTTTATTTTCATCAGTAGGTGCGTCTTCAGCTTTTACCTCATCACTGATTTCTTCCATGAGAGAGGCCATGCCGTCTTCAGATGATTTCTTGAGGGAGATGACGTTATCAGGAGTTTCTTCACCGTGAGTGAGATTATAAAATTTTTTGATGTCTTCGATGTAGAGAGGAACGCCTGCAGCTTCACATTCTTTCATTCTTCTGCCGAGAGCAGCTTCAATTTCATCTCTTAGTGTCCATAAACGGATAGAGATTTTTTTGACTTCGATCGGGTGGCCGCTTTTGTTGTAAATCATTCGTTATTTCCTCTCACATATATTCTCACTCAGATTTACATTTTGATAAAGAGCGGAAAAAAGAGTCCGAGTAGTTTGGTCATAATCGACTGATTGCGTAAGCCTTTTTTACCTCGGGCTGTAAAATCCACGGGAAATCTTACAATTGAAGAATCACGAAATTTTCTGAGCTAGGAGTGCGAATGAAAAAAATGTCCGTTGCAGCTGTTTTGGGTCTCGCCGTTCTGTCATCTACTGCCTTTGCAAAAATGTCTACTGAGGCAGCTTTTGTTCCGGGCGAAATCCTTGTGAAAGTAAGGCCAGGGCATATGGGTAAGTTCCTTGCGAAGAAATCGCTAATGGGTGCTGAAGTGAAGAAAGAGATGAACACACTTTCAGGCCAGTTTTTACTACTTAAATCAAATTCAAAATCTACACAAAGCTTGATGGCCGATTTGTCATCACTTTCTGAAGTTCAATATGCTGAGCCTAACTATATCTATAAGGCGATTGCGACTAAGCAGACCTTGGAATCAATTCTGTTTGGAACAGTAAAAGAATCTCACAGCTCAATGGCCCCTACTGATCCGCTTTATGGAAAACTTTGGGGTTTAAAGAATACTGGTGCTAACGAACCAGATAGAAGCGGCGGAACTTCAACAACTCCGGGTGTTGCAGGAGCGGACACTGATGCTGAAAAAGGCTGGGCCATCACAACTGGTTCTAAAAAAGTAACGATCGCAGTTATCGATACAGGTATTGATTACAATCACCCTGATCTTAAAAACCAGATGTGGGTAAACGATAAAGAAGTTGCTGGAAACGGTATTGATGATGATGGCAACGGATATATTGATGATATCCATGGCTGGAATGCTCACGGCAAGAATGGAAATCCGATGGACGGTAACGCTCATGGTACTCACTGTGCTGGTACGATCGGTGCTGAACATAACAACGGCATTGGTGTTGCTGGTGTCATGAGTGATGTTACTCTTATGGCGGTGAAGTTCCTTTCTGATGAAGGTTCTGGTTCACTTGCTGATGCAGTTGTAGCGATTGATTATGCGACAAAAATGAACGTTGATATCATGAGTAACTCATGGGGCGGCGGTGGATTCTCTCAAGCTCTAGAGGATTCAATCAAGGCAGCGAAAAATAAAGGTATTCTTTTCATCGCAGCTGCGGGTAACGATTCATCTAACAATGATTCTCGTCCTTCATATCCTGCAACTTACCAGGTTGATAACGTTATCTCTGTAGCTTCTCACACTGCTCAGGACACGATTTCTTCATTCTCTAACTTTGGTAAGAGAACTGTTCACGTTGCAGCTCCAGGCTCTAACGTCCTTTCTTCAACTCCTAACAATGAGTACAAAGTCTTTTCTGGTACATCAATGGCAACTCCACACGTTTCTGGTGTTGTTGGTCTTCTTCTTGCTGAAAATGGTCGCATGCCGGTTCTTGAAGTTCGTAATCGTTTGATGGCAACAACTGTTCCAGGCCCAGCTTACAGAAAGTCTACTCAAGGTGGCGGTCGAGTTAACATCTATAACTTTCTGACTGATACACGCATTCCTCGTCAGGGACCAAATGATAATGACTGGAGAAAAGAATCTCTCTCTGAAGCTTTTGAAACAGCTCACCCTTACAAAGACAACACAAAGACTTCTAAGACATATTCATTTCCAGGAGCGAAGTATGTGAAGCTTGTGATTGAAAAGTATGACACTGAAGCTGGTTACGATTTCCTTACACTGAAAGATGCTAAAGGTCAGGTAATTGAAAAGATCTCTGGTGCTGGCTCAAACTATGAGACTGATTACACTGAATCTGATTCAGTCACAGTGGAATTTTCATCTGATTCAAGTCAGACTCGCTGGGGTGTATCGATCAAAGAAGTTAAAGTTATTTACTAAATACGTAAAAATCAGGGGCCTTCGGGCCCCTTTTTTTGATTCAATTTACATTCTCTATACAATCTTTATCTAAGATTGCTCCATGGGGAACGATTCAGAAAACAAAGATATCTATAAAGCTCTACTTGAAAGAACTCAGAAAAAATTAGCTGAGGTTGAGAGTATTGCGAAGATTGGCACTTGGGAATATCTCATCTCTTCACAGGAAGTTTTCTGGTCTGATCAGATGTATCACATCTTTGATCGGCGCCATGAAAAAGGGAATCCTGCACTCTCTGATGTGCATGAAAGCATCTTTCATTCAGACAGGTTTCAGTGGGAGTTACTTATCAATAAAGTCTCAATTGACGGTGAACCTATTGATATCGTCATCCGCGTCCTTGATTCAAGCGGTGATATTAAATGGATCAGAAAAACCGCACGTGGTGTTTTTGAAAATCAGCAATTGATTGCTATCCGTGGTTTCTGTCAGGATATAACTGAGATGAAACGTCTGGAAACTCACTTCGAAATGACTAAAAATCTTGTTGTAGATTAACAAATTTAAAATCCAGCTTTACAGAAACTTGACAAGACTTTCCTAGAATTAATTTCAGGAGAAAGTTTATGAAAAAATCACTCGAAGGACTTTGGCATTACACATTCAAAGATCAGAGAATGAACTGGTCATCGGGAATGTTCGGAATTTTCCGTCCTCATGACGAGAGACCCATGGATCTTTCAGATATTCATCGCCTCATTCATCCACTGGATAAATTCAAATGGGAGCTTGCGGTTAATCAGGCCTCTCTCGGTGGTGCACCCTCTATTTTTGATGCTCTTGCAGTTTTGCCGGATGGTTCGAACGTATGGATTCGTCACTCCGTCTCCACGTTTGTGAAAGATGGAAATCCAGTTGGAGTAGCAGGGGTTTGTACAGACATCACAGAAATGAAAATCATCGAATTAGAACGAAAAATCGAACGTCACTTCAGATAACAAGAACAAAAAAAAAGAGCCTCCATTCGGAGGCTCGAAGCTTTTTATGATAAAAATATACTACAATTATTTGTAGTATTTACGTAAGAATTTAGAAAGGCCCATCTTATCAAGAGTCTTGATTGTAGATGTAGCAAGTTTAAGACGGATTGTTTGACCTGATTCAGGATCAAAAACTTTTTTAGTCTTTAGGTTTGGCTGTTTGAAAGTACGTGTCTTGATGTTTGAGTGAGACACTTTATGGTTTGCCTGACGGCTTTTACCAGTTAGATCACATTGACGTGCCATAAAATAATTCCTTGTCGTTAGTCTTTAATTGAAAAAGTCCGTAGAATCTAACCCTTTTGTCACTCCTTGGCAAGCTCTGACTCTTTAAATTCTCACAACATGGTTCAGGGGGGACTTACCAAGGTCCCGAAATCACGACTGCGCCGAAATCTTTGGAATACATTAGATATAATAATCCAAACATATCCCGATAGGGGACCTATGAAGACACTTATCCTTGTCACCCTCGTATTTTCTCACTCAGTTTACTCCAAGACTAAGCTTGCGAGTGAGAACGCCTCCGTCAAAAACGCTGTGAATACCGTTGATAAGATCAACCGAGTGGTGGCCGAAGCTTCTCGTCCCTCAAATGGATGTACTGAGGAACAAGTGGAGCTTCCACGTGCTGTAAAAAGCCCAGATTCATCAGTTCCAGTCATTGTATGTAGACCAGATGATACTTCGCTCACAGCTCCCTCAACAGAAGATTACTCTCAACTGATTCGTGATTATAATATCGAGTTTGTTCAGCCTCAGGCGACTGTAACGGCTTCCAGGGATTGGCGTCTTTTCGTTCATGAACTTAATAAATTTCCACCTGAACTCATGAGAGAAATGGCCTCTACCGGAGGAAAAATCCGTGTGATGATCGGGACCGGAGTTTCTGAGGATCCTCAGTGGGAAGTTGAGAAACAGAGAGCTATTGCCGGGGCAAGGGCCTATCGCAATTGGTATAATGATCCGAGAACCGCACCTTCTGCGAAGGTTGGGAAAACACCCCCTCAATCGGATGCTGAGGCAGCATCAGGTTATGAAAACACTGTTGAGGGAAGCAGGCAATGGGATACGGTTTCAGGAGCCGGTGGTAACTTTTCAAATCGAGACTGGATGGTTCCAACCAGGATTGTTCTCAACAGAATGTATTTTTCTGCAAACCGTGAAAGTGATGGTCGTATTACTCATGGCCACATGCAGGGAGCGACTAATCTTTTCCTCCATGAGCATGGTCATGCACTGGATAACATTTATGGGCCTAACACCATTTCTGGATCTGATGAATGGAAAGAACTTTTAGATGATGCTCAGGTCAAGGCGTATCTTCCTAAAATTTTCTCTGACTATGAAGGACGAGCGGAGGAAGGTTTTGCTGAAGCGTTTTCTTATTTCCATTCTTGTGATGCCTCTCGCAGACAAATGGAAACTCATGCACCAAAATTAGCGGAATATTTCAGAACTTTTAATGTCGAAAAACTACGCCGATTACGGGCCGCAAGATAACCGTTTAGCGTCACGTCTTTTTTGATGAAAAATGTGGACGAAAAGAGGGGTAGGACCCATACTCTTTTCAAACATTTTCATTCTCAAAAGGTGGGCGTTTCATGTCTCTCAAACCTCTGAACATTAAATCAAAACTTCTTTCAGCTCCAACAGGTGCTCCTCGTTTTTCTGTATCAATTAAAGATGCTCAGAAGAAAGAAATCAAAGTTGCTAATCCAAAAGCAACTCGTTCATTGATTGCCCTCATGGATCTTGCTGCTGTTAACGGCGGCGCCGCTTGTCACTGGGGTGGACCTTCAGCGATGACTGAAACATGGACTGCTCTTCACGCGATCATGTTCAAGGAAACTAACTGGTTTGATAAATTCAATTTCGTAAACGATATCGGTCACGCAGAGAACGGCATCTATGCTTTAAGAACTGTTCTTGGTTTTGGGGACCTGACTCTTGAAACATTGAAAGGTTTCCGCTCAATGGATTCTAAGCTTACAGGTCACGGTGAGTCTCACCTTTATCCAGAAGGCGTTCTTCTTTCAAACGGTCCTCTCGGATCAGCACTTCCTCAGGCACAAGGTCTTGCAGTCGGTGATAAAATGGCAGGCCGCTCGCGTGTGACTGTCGTTTCTGTTTCTGATGGTGCGGCGATGGAAGGAGAAGCAAAAGAAGCATTCGCTGCTATTCCTGGTCTTGCTCAGAAAGGGAAACTCAATCCTTTCGTGATGCTTGTTTCTGATAACAACACAAAGCTTGGCGGACGAATCGATAAAGATTCATTCTCTATGCAACCTACTTTTGAATCATTTGCCGCTCAAGGTTGGGATGTTGTCAAAGTTGATAACGGCCACGATCTTGAAAAAGTTTACCAGACTCTTGAAGAAGTCATCGCACGCGTTCAGAAAGATTCATCAAAACCAGTTTGCGTATGGCTTAAAACAATCAAAGGCTACGGTGTTAAATCAACTGCTGATTCAGCTTCAGGCGGTCACGGTTTCCCTCTCAAAGCTCACGATGAGGGCATTCACGCTTTCCTTAAAGAGATTTACGGTGATGAAGAAGTTCCGGCTGAATTCCAGACATGGGCAAAAGAACTCACTGTTAAGCCGGAAGCAAAAGCTTCTTCTAGTGGTGTAAAAAAAGACAAGATCCAGATAGGAGTAGCGAAAGGTCTTTCTCGTGCTGCTAAAGATAATTATCCGGTGTTCTCAATCACTTCAGATCTACAGGGTTCAACAGGAGTGAAAGCATTCCACACTGAATTTCCTGATCGTTTTATCGATGTTGGTGTTGCTGAATCAAATATGGTTTCAACTGCAGTGGGTATGTCGAAAGCTGGATTCATTCCGGTTGTTGATACTTTCGCAGCTTTCGGTGTGACGAAAGGAAATCTTCCACTCATCATGGCGTCTCTTTCACAGGCACCGGTTATTGCGATTTTCTCGCACACTGGTTTCCAGGATGCAGCTGACGGTGCTTCTCACCAGTCCCTTACTTATCTCTCTGCGCTTTCAAGCATTCCTCACTTGAATGTTGTGAACGTAGCTTCAGCAAAAGAAGCTGAAGAATACGTGTATGGTGCTGTTAAGAAAATCGCTAATGAGCGTGAACAAGGTCGCGATGGAGAGTCTTATATCTTCTTCATTGGCCGCGAAAACTTTGCTCTCGAAGTACAAGAAGGTCTATCTTACGAGCTCCATACTCCTCAGAAACTTGTCTCCGGAACAGATGCAGCGATTGTTGTTTCTGGCTCACTTGTAGCTAAGGGACTCGAGGCAGCTGAAAAATTAAGATTGAATGGAATTGAAGTATCAGTGATCAATCATAGTTTTGTGAATCACTCAGACTTTACGCAAATTGCTAACTGGATTGCTGAGAGTGGTTCTAAGGTTGTAACTGTTGAAGATCATCAGTTGATTGGTGGAATGGGCGCCCAGCTTACTCACCAATTGAAACTTCTTGGTCTTGAGTTTGACGTTGTCTCTCTTGCTGTAAAAGGTGAGTTCGGACAATCTGCTTACTCGGCAGATGAATTGTACGCTAAGCACCATGTAGATTCTAATGCTATCATCGAAGCGGTCGAAAATTTACAAGGGAAAGGAAGCTTTATGAATCTCGATGCCGACATGCTGAAAGCAAAATGGAAAGACATCTCACAGGAAGCGAGAAAGAAGTGGGATTCAATTTCTGAAAAAGATCTTGAGAAAGTGAAAGGCAATGCTGTTGCAATGGTTTCACTTATTCAGGAAAAATTCGGAATTTCAAAAGAAGATGCAACGAAGAAAGTTGAAGAGCTTATGGCGAAATATCCAAAAGATGAGATCGCTGCAAAAGTTGGCCAGACAGCTATGAAAGCTCTTGGCACAGCAAACACACTTCTTGATCAAGTGAAGAGCAAAATTAAAAAGTAGGGACTATATGAAAGGGAATTCAATCCTCGACTTAATCGGAAACACACCTCATCTGAAGATCAACAAATTGTTTGGTTCTTCAGATGTCTGGATGAAGCTTGAAAGGCAGAATCCAGGTGCATCGATTAAAGACAGGATTGCCCTTTCTATGATTGAGGGCGCAGAGAAAAGAGGCGAGCTTAAAAAAGGCATGACGATCATTGAACCCACTTCCGGGAACACCGGTATTGGTCTGGCGATGGTGTGTGCGGTGAAAGGCTATAAACTCATTCTCGTGATGCCTGAGACGATGTCGATTGAAAGACGAAGAGTCATGGCCGCATATGGTGCGAAGTTTGAACTCACACCAAAAGAAAAAGGCATTAAAGGCTCAATCGAGAAAGCTAAAGAGTTGCATGCTGCTGATTCCAATTCATGGGTCCCGATGCAATTTGATAATGCTGATAACTTAAAAGTTCACGCTGAAACAACTGCCCAGGAAATCCTGAAAGATTTTCCGGATGGATTTGATTATCTCGTGACTGGCGTTGGTACTGGCGGGCACATCACAGCTGTCGGAAAAGTTCTTAAAGAGAAATTTCCTCATTTAAAAGTGGTCGCCGTAGAGCCTGCCGATTCACCAGTCCTAAGTGGTGGCCAGCCTGGCCCACATGCGATTCAAGGTATAGGGACTGGATTTGTCCCAAGTATCGTTGATCGCTCTGTTATCGATGACGTCATCACGATTACAAAAGAAGAAGCATTTGAAATGGCACAAAGAGCGGCGAAAGAAGAAGGTCTCTTCATCGGGATTTCATCAGGAGCATCTCTTGCGGCCGTTAAAAAAGTATTAGCTAAGTCTCCTGGGAGAGTCATGACGTTTTGTTATGATACCGGAGAAAGATATCTCTCTATTCCAGGATTGTTCGAAGCTTAAAACCCTTTTCAAAGAGGTGTT
>JBEIQF010000285.1:0-4485 GCA_040376635.1 Halobacteriovoraceae bacterium | reverse complement strand
TTATATGACCAAAGATAAGATTGTTTTGATTGTTGGGCTTACTTTAGCTTTATTGATCTTCGGACTGACGCTTTATTTCAGAAGCGGCGCCTTCCGTTAAATTGAGTTCTGCCAGTTTCGGCGCCTGTAGTCTTTCTTGTTGAGAAATAAAGAACGACGTTAATTTCTTATCCATTACAGATAAAAGTACGTCTACAAGTTCATGATAGTGGGTGTGAATCCATTGAGCTGAAAAGTGATTGGGAACTTCAAGAATAAGAACGTTGTGAGAAATCACAAGCGGCTTCACTTGCTTAAACCATTGATGATGAACTTCAGGGCCTAGAATATCGCAGATTTGTTCTTCAAGAATTGACCATACATAAGACGCTTTCACCACAGGGTGCGCGAGATTAAGACTCTTCTCTTTTAGTCTCGCTTTCTTTTGCGTCCAACGTGTTTTCAGATTCTTTTTTGTCATGGGTTTGCCAGATTAAAGGTTTGCACCAATATCTGACAACTTAAATTTTCTAAAATGATGGACGATTTTGTTCCCATTCTTTTGCTTCAGCTGGTGCCAGGATGAAACTGTTTAGTCCCAGTTGCTGGAAAATAAAATCAGGGATGCGAATTCGATAAAAAATTCCTTGCTCATGAGAAACTGTATTCATGATGTTCGCGTTTCCACGAATTCTCGAATGAGCTTCACCTTCTTCATAAGGCACGAATAAGTCATAATGATCTTGTTTAGATAAGAAGAAATTAATGACATGGTCACGAAGACCTTTCATATCGTCTTCATCATAAGAAGAAACAAGGAAGCTGTTCGGATAATTTCTCATGATGATTCGCGCACGAACCGGATCATTCAAAAGATCTTTTTTATTGAATACGATGATCTGCTGTTTTTCTTCAATCTTAAGTTCCTTAAGAACTTCCTGAGTAACCCTTAAATGTTTTGCGTAATTCGGATCAGAGATGTCACACACGATCAAAAGAAGATCAGCTTCCATCGCTGATTCAAGTGTTGTTTTAAAACCTTGAATAAGAGTGTTGGGAAGGTTTGAAATGAATCCCACCGTATCAATCATGATCATCGGTGGTTTTGAATCCGGATTCAGCGTCCTGAATGTGGAATCAAGAGTTGCGAAGAGTTTGTTCTCTTCAAGAACATTTACGCGACAAAGACGATTCATGAGAGATGACTTACCCGCGTTGGTATAACCCACGAGTGCCGCTGTTACCGCCTGATTCTGGCGTTTCTTTCTTTGTTGCTCACGTGATTTTTGAACTTCCTCAAGTTGTTTCTTGTGGAACTCGATTCGTTCACGAATCATACGTCTATCAAGCTCTAGCTGCTGCTCACCTTCACCACCAATCGCAGCACCTGAGGCACGTTGCTTGGAAAAGTGACCCCACATTGAAGTCAGGCGGGGCAGGAGGTATTTTAAACGTGAGATCTCGATCTGGATTTTGGCTTCTTTCGTTCTCGCATGATGTGCGAAAATTTCCAAAATAACTGTATTTCGATCAACGATTTCAAGTTTTGTAATTTCTTTGATGTTACGAACCTGAGAAGCTGTCAGCTCGAAATCGAAAACGAGCATGTGCGAGCCTTCTTCTCGGGCCATATCTGCAATCTCTTCAAGCTTTCCTGCACCAAGCATTGTCGCTGAATCAATCTGCTTACGGTTCTGCACATATTCTTCACCAGCAACCATACCAAGAGTTCTAAGGAGCTCACGTAGTTCGCGGAGTGAATTGTTCGTTTCAATGACAGTCGAGTGACTTTCAAACTTGTCACATACGATTGATACAAGTGAAGCCTTCTGGCCTAGAGGAAGTTTGAATTCTTCATTATTCATCTTGTCACCTGTATATTATCCAATAGTCTTGTCGTTCCCATACGGTAAACAGCAAGGACTGTAATGTTTTTTGATTGTGAGAGATCTGGTGAGAATGTTTCAGCATCACGAAGCTCCAGATAGTCCCAATTTGGATCTTTCAGAGCTTCAGCGATAAATGTTTTTGTTTCAGACAGACCTGACTTTAATTTTTTTTCTACTTCTTTCAGCGTTCTTGAGATCAGAAGACTTGCGTGTCTTTGCTCAGGAGTTAGATATTGATTGCGGCTCGACATCGCAAGACCTTCAGTCTCGCGAATAATCGGCATACCTTGAATCTTAATCGGCATCGCCAGATCTTTTACCATTTGTCTGATCACCAGGTATTGTTGGTAATCTTTAAGGCCGAAATAAGCTGTGTCGGGTTTCATCAATTCAAACAATCGATACACCACCGTTGCAACACCGTCAAAATGCCCTGGACGGATTTTGCCTTCGAGATCCGTGCTGAGACCCTGCACTGAAATCGTCTGATTATCATTCTCAGGAAATACTTCCTTGGGGTCTCCAGGAGAATAAACGACAACCTTTGAATTGGGAAAACGCTCTGCTGACTGTTCAATCAACTTTACGTCATTTTCCAGAGTGCGTGGATAACGGTTGAAATCTTCATTCGGTCCAAACTGCTTCGGGTTAACAAAAATACTGAAGTAAACAGTTTGGTATTCTGAAAGGGCGCGTTCAAGAAGGGAAATGTGACCCTGATGAAGGTTACCCATCGTCGGAACGAAACCAACTTTTGAATCTGTTTTGCGTTCGTCACGAAGTTCTGAGGTCGAAGAAATGAGTTTTACCATGAAGCTTTGCCTTCATACCAACCCACAAGTTTCTGACCTAACTCATATTTAGAAAGCTTCACTGGTGAAGAAATTTTTGAAGGCTCTACAAAGAAGTACTCACCCTCAGATTTTTGGAATCCCTGAACTTCAGGACTTCCGATCAGACCATTAGAGACTTTATTTCCAATCATGAGATCAACAGGCTTTCTGTTCATCTTTTCCATGAACACTTCTTTCGTCGTTTCAGTTTCAGCTGCAAAACTCACAACTTTCTGATTCTTTTTTAATCCCAGAATTTCTTTCAGGATGTCGGCCGCTTGTTTGAATGGGAGAGTTGTTCCCATCGTTTCTTTTTTTAGCTTGATGGCCGCAGGATCAAATTCAATGTCTGCAATCGCACCAGTTGAAATATAAAGGTCTGAATCTGGAAATACTTTTACTGCTGCATCTCTCATGAGTTGAGTCGTAGGTGTTTTGAGAAGCTTGAATCCAGGATGTCCCTGAAGATTGTTCACTTCATCTGTGCACTGATGACCAGCAAGAACTGTTACGTCGTAGCCAGAACTTAAGAAAGCCTTCGCAACAGAAATTCCCATTTTACCACTCGAAGGATTCGTTAAATAACGAACAGGATCCAATGGTGAAGCAGTAGCTCCGGCCGTAATAACGATCTTCTTATTTTTCTTCACTGTCGGATTATAGGTTTCAATCAGATCAACAACTGAATCTACTTCAGGGAATTTTCCTGCGCCGATATCACCGCAAGCAAGAAGCCCTGCAACCGGATTAATCACGCCGACGTTTGATAATGTTTCGAGTTTAGCTTTATGTTCCTGGATGCGTGGATTATTCCACATCTCAGTATTCATCGCCGGAAATATAAGTACCGGTTTCTTACCGAAAGCAAGGAATACGCTCGTCAGTAAATCATTGGTGATTCCAGTTGCAAGTCGCGAAAGAGTGTTAGCACTTGCTGGTGCTACCACCATCTTGTCGGCCCATTTCACTAGTTCAATGTGAAGAACTGTGTTGCCTGAACTTAAATTTGCAGGAACAAAATCATCGTGAGGAAGATAAACTTCATCAACGCCGATATATCTGAATGTCTCATGCTTGATAAATTCCAAAGCACCAGACGTGAGAACAACTTTTACTTTGTGACCATTCTTAACGAGCTTGCGTGCGACATCATAGCTCTTGTAGCTGGCAATCGATCCGGTAATCGCAAGTAGAATATTCATAGTGGCTCAATCTGTGTTGTCATCCAATATTGGAGGGCCCAGTGTATCAAATGAGGATTTCCTTCTACAACTGCACTCTGGTTTTCTTCTTTGAGAAAGCCTTCCCAGAGGGACGTAGATCCACCAGTTAGGACGATTTTCTGGATTTTATGCTCTGTCATGAGCTTCTTGGCCAGTGCGGCAAAGGCGGAATAGCTCTCTGTTATCGCCTGGGCAGTCTCGTGAGGAAGGTCTTGAGTAAACGATAAATTCAAGGCCACATCTTTGAGTTGTTCACCTTTACCATAGGTCTCAAAATACGCTTTTGTTCCCGGAATGATATAACCACCCTGAAAGCCTGTCTCAGTCACTACATCCATCGTAACGAATGTTCCGGCATCAATTAGTAGAGTTGGGACTTTATGTTTTTTAAAGCACCAGAAGGCTTCGATCAATCGATCTTCACCAAGTGTTTTGGCATAATTCACAGGCATGCCTGCAAATTTAGTTCCCCGCCAGTAATCACGAACACGAGTGACAAGAAAACCTTGTTCCTGAAGTTTCGTGATTTCTTCTTCGCGCGATTTTACTTCGCACACAACA
>JBEIQF010000002.1:0-45685 GCA_040376635.1 Halobacteriovoraceae bacterium | reverse complement strand
GCCATACCACTTGCCACTCCAAGAGCTGCTTCCGCTCCCTCCATCGCTGCCATTTTCTGACCGAAAATTGTAACAGTCGGATTTGAGTGACGTGAGTAAAGATAACATCCCTGCAATTCCCCCATGAAAGTTCTTTCCATGTCTTTGGGATCAAGGAAAGTCGATGTTGATGCAACATCAATAACAGGAACAACTCCACCTTCCTCACCAAAGTGCTGAATATCTCTGATGGCCTGATCTGGTGAATAAGTCTTATTAATCATTTTTTACCTCAAAGCAGTGCTGCATTTACATGGGAGGTCATTGAACCCGATTCGGAATTAAATTGATAGACGCAGCGACTACATAATACAATTTTGCCCTATCAATAAACCCGGATTTTCATGAATTTTTTTGTCATTTCTCATTCTCATTTTTTTAATGGCAAAACAAATATTACACTAGAGCTCTATGTGAAGTTATTATTGCTGCTTATGATTTCACTGCAAGTTCACGCAAGAACTGCGGATGACAACCTAACTCATGAGCTGGCGATTCAAAGAAAAGCTCAGGTTAAATCGGTTAAATATGACATCACTCTTGAACTACAAAGAGGGATTGATTCATTTATTGGTAAGACAGTTATTGATCTTGAACTTACACATCTCAAGCATGATTTAACGATCGACTTGAATGTGCAGTCGATTGATGTTGTTGTAGTAAATGGGGTTACTCTCAAGAAATTTCCGTCACGAAAAGGAAGCTTTGATATTCCCAAGTCTGCGCTTTCAAAAAAAACCAATCTTGAAATTAAATACAAGGGAAGCGCATCCAGCGAAAGCCGCGGTCTTAGAAGAATAAAAGATGCAGTTGATGGTGAAGAATATCTCTTCACCGATTTTGAGCCCTATCATGCTCACTGGGTATACCCATGCTTTGATCAACCCGATCTCAAAGCGGTTTTCCAGGTTTCTATCAAAGCTCCGCAAACATGGACTACGATTAACAATGAGCTGCCTCAGTCAGAATCAATTGAAGGTGATTTCAAGTTAACAAAATTTAAACCAACTCCGCCGATAAGCCCTTACCTATTATTCATAGGCGCCGGTCCATTTGTTGAATGGAAAGATGATTTTGAAAAGATTCCACTTATTCTCCATTCCCGTAAATCCATGGCAAAATTTATGGATGCAGAAAATGTTTTCAGTACGATTAAAAAAGGTCTGAAGTTTTTCACGACCTATTTTGATTATCCCTATCCATATTCTAAGTATGGACAGATTTTCGTACCTGATCTAGCTATGAATGCGACTGAAAACCCCGGAGCAGTGACCTTCAACGAACAATATCTTTCGTTTGGGCCTATTTCAAAAATCAGAACTGAAAGCCGGGATAATATTATACTTCATGAAATTTCACACATGTGGTTTGGAAATCTCGTCACTCAGGAATGGTGGAATGATCTGTGGCTAAAAGAGAGCTTCGCAACTTATATGGCAAGTATTGCACAGACAAAAGCACTGAATTCAGAGTTTGGAGATCTGGATATGTTAAATGCAAAGGCCTGGGGCTATTGGCAAGATCTAATGATCACGACTCATCCCGTAGAGCCCAACATTCCTGATATCAGATCATCAAAGGGAATTTTTGATGGCATCACTTATGCCAAGGGAGCAGCTGCTTTAAAACAACTGAACTTCTACGTTGGGGATGAAGCATTCCAGAAGGGAATCCAAAGTTACTTCAAAAAATATGCACTCAAGAACGCAAATAGAGAACAATTCATTCAATCAATTGCTGAGGCTTCCGGTAAAGATCTTAAAAGTTGGACAGAGAAATGGATTCAGTCATCTGGACCTAATAAGATGCGTTTCGATTTCAGTTGTGCCAAAGGAGTGATTAATAAAGCCATAGTCTTCCAGGAGAAAAATTCTTCTGGAGTGTTATCGCCACATAGAACTTTATTTGGATTCTACAAACCAGGTAAGAATACTCTCAATCTCATCTCTTCAATTGATATCACTTATGACGGTGAAGAAAAATACTCCGAAGAACTAAATGGAAAAGAATGTCCGCAATTCGTTCTTCCAAATCAGAACGATGAAGATTATGGGATATTTTCTTTTGATAAAATATCCTTAAATCAGGTTGGACTGGCACTATCGAAACTCCCGGATACCCTGTCCAGATATCAAGTCTGGATTATTCTCATGCAGATGGTGAAAGATGGAGAGCTTAGTCCTAAGCAGTTCATGGAATTCACAAAAGATGCTCTAAAATTTGAAAAGGATGAAAATCTTCTGGGTTTCATCTTCTCAAAACATCTTTACGTTAGAGATTTTCGACAAATCTATTTGAATTTTTTGACAGTATCTGAAAGGGCAGCCATTGCTCCGGATCTGGAAAAAATTATGTGGCAAAGAGTTCAGACAACTACTCCGGGATCTTCTCTTCAGAATCTTCTGTTTGATATTTACACCTTCTTCGCTCAAAGTAAGGAGACGATTAATAAGCTAAAAGAAATGTCAGATGGTAAGAATCTCCCGGATGGAATTAAGATCGACCCTGAAAGAAGATGGCGTATTTACAAGACCATTGCAGCGAAAGGGCATCCGGAAGCTATCAAGCTTATTGAGAATGAAATGAATTTTGATCCATCGATGCTTGCAAAAATTTCAGGCATTGGTGCTAGGGCCATATTTCCCGACATTAAAATCAAAAAGGAAATCTTCCATAAGATCTTCGATCCCAACAGCGCTTTGAATTACAATGAACTCATTCAGGCCGCCCAGAATTTTAACAATCCAGATTTTCCAGAACTTAGCAGGCAGTTTGTGGAAGAGTACTTCCAGTCTATTTCCAATCTTAAATGGGAATCTTTAGATGAATTTGTCATGGTTGGATTTATTCTTTTCCCTGGTGGTTTATGCACAAAAGAAGTTGAAGATATAAGCGCAAGAAGTCTCAAGAGAGCAACCAATCTAAGCAGCCTTGCAAAAAAAGCATGGCTCGAAGCTCATGGCGAACTATCTAGGTGTGTAAAGGTGCGGGCGAAGAAATGGTGATTATCTGGGAATAAAAGTTATCCAGGATTTTCGCTCGCTATTAAACTTATTGTTCTCTATGCCAAAGTCGTTATCATTGACCACGATAAAGTAGTCGCTCGTAACGACAAGACCTTCGACCTTGTCTGCAAAAGAAAATCCTTCTTTTACCAAATCCACTTCAAGTGTCTTTTCTAGTTCGTATGCGCCACTCAACTTAAAACTAAAAATTTTGTGAAAGCTTTTTGGTCCAGTCTCACTATTTTGTTCGATGACATAAAAAGTTCCATCCGAAGTGACGGCCATATCACCAATCTTGTCGGCATTCATTGAATCCAGGGGATAAAGATATTCACGAGTAACAGTTTCGGTAGAGGGATCAAATTCAACGATTCGAATCATGTTTTTGTCATCAGGGAGTGGACTCTGAAGAATAGCGTAAATTTTGCTATTGAAACATGTAAGCCCTTCAAATCCACGATTGAGCTTTCTTCTTGATAGAATCGGCGGGAGTGCTTTACCAGGAGTATATCGCTTAAGGACTTTCCCACGAAGATCGAGTTTAAGAATTGATGGTCGATACTCCTCACCCATCCAGACATAGTCACCTTCGAAACAAATGGATTCAGGATCGACCCCATTCGGATCACGCTTCAGGATTGTGCCTTTTAAATCAACAGGCATTTCATCACCAGGCTGATTCGGTAAACCTGATACATCGATAGATATCTTTTTTAGCGTTTTGACTTGTTTAGTTTTGAGATTGAATGAAAACTTTATCCAATAGGGATGAAAATCAGGCTCAAAGAAAGGTCTTAAAATATCTAATCCCGCCTTGTATTCAGTTCCATTTGGGCCTCGGTCTGTATGAGACCAGAAAATGAACTCATCATCGTTTTCATCTTCAAGATACAATCCGGAATTTGCCATTAACCCTGGAAGCTCCGCCATGATAGTCTTCTTATTTTTAGAACCTGAAGAACATGAGGCAACAATCAGAAGAATCAAAATCCATTTCATAAAGTAAGCTCCATCGGATAACAGGGAATAGCAACTCCCCTCATTTCAATTGTTGTATCGCTTCCGCTCTGGAGAAATCCCACAGATTCATAGAAGCTCTTAGCGGTTACAGTTGAATGAAGGCGCATTCTTTTTAGATTATGTTGAACGGCAATGTTTTTAAACTCGAGGAACATTTTCTTTCCGAGGCCCTGACCAATAGCAGGCGGGATAAAATAGAGACCCATCACTTCACAAAATTTTTCATCCATAACGGCAAGATGACCAAATCCCGTCACTTTACATTCATGCTCGACTACCCAGATGAAGTCACGATCAATCGCCTGAACCCAGAGTTCCGGTTTAAATTTTCTTCCGGCCCATGCTTCAATCTGCTCAGACGTATAGTCCTTTCCACAGATTTCTCTAATGGAGCGGACGTGAACCTGAATGATGCCTTCAGCGTCAGAATGAATGGCCCTGCGGAGGATGAAACTCATGGAAAAATTTTAGCTTTAGTCATTTGTCATGACCACTCTAATGAATGCTATGATCAGAATAATCAAGTCTATTTGCTTAATTGTTCTACGATTTTATTTAAGCGGCTGATTTGTAATTCACATTTAGAGATCAAGGATGAAATCTCTTCATTGTCCGACAATGATTTAATATCCCGTAGGTGAATCTTTAAGGCAGTCAGCGGTATTTTCATCTCTAGGGTGTTCGACTTCCACTCTTTCAAGGTTTTGAATTCAGAGCTTTGCTTAAACTGAAGAAGTGCAACCTGTCTCATCTGCTGATCAGGTGTATCTACATCGATTACTCCCTCAGCAGGAATAACATGAGTGTGACACTGACAAACTTCTGAGAAACCAATTCCCTCTTTCTCCTCACTCATTGAATCCATTGAATAAGCGCAAAGAAGAGAAAATTCTTTTTTATTAAGGATATTATTCCACAATTTCTCGAGCGCAATTGTTCCGTAAATATTTCCTTCGTTCCAAAGGATATTTACCATTTCACCATATGCCTTTACGTGATGAAATTTTGATTTTGTCTCATAAAGAACGTCTCCAATGACTTCAGCAAATTTCTGCGTATCGGGAAGACCATTCACCATTAATTTATCAAGTGTTGCCTGTGCCTCGAGCATAACAAGCTGGCCAGTAAGTCTTAGAAGAGATGTATTGAGAGGAAGTTGACGGAGCGATTGTTCAAACATGCCCAAGTGCTTTTCAGTGGCAATGATAATAACGCCTTCACCATTCATGAGAGCTGGTGCGACGTAATTTGTCACGGTGTCTGTAAGAAATGAGTCCTCGCGGTAGAATTGAACAAGATGATCCCCATCTCGTAGGTTCTCTGGAAACTCAATCGGGCTTCGACTTGTAAGCATTTTGATATCCTCTTGTGTATAAAGAGTTTTAACAAAAATTACCGTCTAAGCCATGTCAAGGAACCTTAAATTGTAATATAAGCGCCTTAATTTTTTCTAAAGGAAGACCCAAAGACTGACTTTAGCCAGCCTTTGGGTAGAGAAGATATTACTTACAGCTTGGAAGATTTTTATTCAACTGATCAACGACACCTTGAACAGTACAAACGATCGCGCCCGTCTTATTGAAATGATCCATAAGAAGTGATGAGGCAGCAACTGACTGTGGATGAATATCGTGGAAAAGAACAATCCCAGAATTCTTCGGAGACGCATTCATCTGTTTTAATGAACGAGCGAGAATGCTTTGTGGATTCTTATCCTGCCAGTCAAGTGTATCAACAGTCCAGAAAACGTGAATCATATTATTCTCTGCAATTTTAGCGCGGACTGAACTCACGCTTACTCCTGCTCCATAAGGAAGTCTGAAAAGCTTAATAGGTTGACCTGTCTTTTCTTCAATTACTTTCTTAGAAGTAGCAATTTCTTTCTCGAGGCCTACAGGACCAAGCTTAGTCAGTTGTGCGTGTGTGTATGAGTGACTTGCGAGATCCATCTTATGTTCTTTCATACGTGCGATAGCTTTCGGGTACTGAACAACTTGTTGAGCAAGCATAAAAAAAGTTGCAGGGATTTTTTTATCAACAAGATTCGTAATTACCTGATCTGTCGTTTTTGCAGGGCCATCGTCATAAGTCAGTGACCAAGTATTTTGGGGAAAGCTTCTTCCTGTGATATTTCCATTGGGACCTGCTGAAGGGAAAATAGCATCAGCACTTGTGCCGCGACCAATTTCCTTCATAAATTTTTTCATTTGTTTTGAAAGAGCTTTGATTTCTTTTTCAAACTCTTTATAGCTCTTCTTGTTCTTCTCAGCTGCCAGGGTTTCCTGAAGTGCCTGCTGGTCAACTTGGTAATTCTGAAGCTCACGGTAATATGAACGTCTTGTAGCTCTTAGAAGAACCATATTGTCGTAAATAACTCTTTTGATTGCTGGATCTTCATCTTGAGCAGGAGGAGCATCATGAATAGCTTTTAGTTGTTCATACAGAACTGTCTGTTTTTCACGAAGGTTTGAAAGAATCAACGGCTTGAGGTTTTCGGGAAGTTCTTTTTGGTCTGATTTTACACCATCCATGAATTTTCCGATCGAATCAAGAGCAGTCTGTGCATTTTGCTTTTGCTCGGGTGTGTAACCAGGCATAGCAGTTGCAAGAACGAGTTCCATATAAAGATCATTGATGTCATGTTCAAACTGATCTACGAAGCTTCTGATAGACAGTAGAGATGAATAATCATCACTCTTCATAGCAGCGGAAGCATCCTTATCCAGAATTGAATCAAAATTCTGTAAATGAACCTGTGCCATGATGTAACCGTGGAAGATACCCGTCATGAGCTTCTGAACTTTTGCTTCAAGCTGTTTTGAATCACTCAGCACTTCATTCATGTTAGCAACATAACGACCAACATATGGAGCAGGAACATCAGTAGTATGAACATCCTTTTTAGGAACAGTTGAACAGGCCATAAGACCCATCAGAGCGACAAGATTCAGTTTTTTTAAATTTCGCATGAGTTCTCCATTAAGAATGCGTTTTAAAAATCGTATCCCTAATAGAGCTTTAAAAGAACGGAGTAAAAACTACCCCGAAGCAGAATTGTCGGATTACCAGATGCAACCGCTGTCCTTCATAAATTTCAGAACTTTAACAATCGGTTCTGTAGATGCAGCACCGTCGCTATTTTTAAGAAGCGACTTTGCTTCAGCATCTGGATTCATGAAGAAGTCATATGACTTCTTATCCCCTTCATAGGCCAGTTGAGAAATGCTTGAGAATATTCCATCCCAATCCGGATTGGCTGACTTGGCCGAGGCAAGGAATGTTTGAAGCTTAGTCGAATCAGGACGCGTACTAAAGGTACATTTGGGTGTGCGAATGACTTTGTTATTATCTGAAAGCTTATATTCAATGACCAGAATGTCTTTCTTTGGAATGACTCTCAATACTGACTCATCAGTGCTGAAACCTACTGGCCCCCATTCGTAGAGTGGAAACTCATCCATGGCTTTGGAAGTGGAGGAATCAATCACGCTGATATTTTCACCAACTGTCAGGTTACCCTGTTTAGAAAGATTATCACCACCAACAGATAGACCCTTAATGTTGGTTTGGAGAACGAAATTCTGACGTTCAAATGTCACTTCATCTTCTTCTGCTGCAACTTTTTCGATAGGTCGCTCATCTTTTTTTGAAGAGTCCTGGCAGCCCAGAAGCCCAACCAGGGACAAAAGTAAGAAATATTTCATGATGTTCTCCTTATCGAAATTATAATAACGAGAATAATCAATCACAATAGGCACTAAGTGCTGATGTAGAAATCCTTCGCCTTTTTCACCAGGTCCTTAAGAAATGGTCTCATTCTAACGCGAACTTCCTTTGAAGCAGCTTCCAGAAGTTGAAGCTCAATGCCGTTGATATAGATGAGTTTCTGGGCACGAGCATCCCATCTGATGCTTTCTGTTTCCGTGCATTTCATCGTCAGGTCAGGGATGCCATCGCAAAACATCAGTGAAAGATAACGAATATCCCTCTGAGCTTCAAACGCTGCTTGAGTCAGATTCTTTTCATTTCTGGCCTTTGATTTTTTAAGATCAAAAAGTGAAACCAGCTCCTGTGATAATTCAGCATTCTCGTTGGCCATTGTTTTCTCCTTTTTACGTTGGAGTATCTTTCTCCCACATCCAAATAACCGGGGAAAAGATAGGAAAGAAATGCCGAGACACAAATAGCTGATCAGGATATGTTTTGAATTATGGAATTCGATGTAGATTACATTGTTATTGGTTCAGGATTCGGTGGGAGTGTTTCCACTCTTCGTCTCGTTGAAAAAGGTTACGACGTAGCTCTCGTAGAAATGGGGAAACGTTTTACCAAAACAAACATGCCAAAAAGCACATGGTCACTTAAGAATTGGTTATGGTTACCTTTTCTCGGGATGAAAGGCTTTTTTGGAATGCGATTCTTCAAACATGTCGTTGTCCTCCACGGTAATGCTTTCGGTGGTGGCTCTATCACTTATGCCAACACTCTCTTAGTCCCTCCTGAACACATCTGGGATCAGGGGACATGGGCCGGCCTCCACAATTGGAAAGAGGTCATGCCGGCGTATTATTCCAAAGCTCAAAAAATGTTGGGTGTAACGACCAATAAAATTTTTGGTCCAGCGGATTTTCGTCTGAAAGAAATGGCAAAAATAGTCGGTATGGAAAAAAGTTTCTATCCTACAGAGGTCGGAGTTTTCTTTGGAAACTCTCCTGGCGAAAAACATCCTGACCCTTATTTTGATGGTGAAGGTCCTGAAAGAACAGGTTGTATTGCTTGTGGCGGATGCATGGTTGGTTGTCAGCACGGAGCTAAAAACTCTCTCGACATGAACTACCTTTATCTGGCCGAGAAAAAAGGTGCGAAAGTATTTACTGAAACTAAAGTGACTGACGTTACACCTCTGGGAAATTCGCCGGATGGTTCACTCGGATATGAAGTGACACTTAAAGGTGTGACCAATAAAAAACTGAAAGTTAAAGGTGTGGTCTTTGCTTGTTCATCTTTAGGAACACAGGAACTTCTCTTTACACTAAAAGAACGTGGATCACTCCCTCATATCTCAAATGCACTGGGTGATAAGGTCCGCACAAATGCTGAGTCGCTTATTGGAGTTCGCTATCCTGACTCACCTGTAGACCTCTCAGAGGGCATCGCTATTGGTTCAGGCATCTATATTGATGAACATACTCATATCGAAGCGACCCGATACCCTGCTGGTTCAGATTCTATGGGATTACTCACAACTGTTCTAACGAAAGGAAAACCAGACATCACAAGAATTGTTACGTGGGTGACAACATTTCTGAAACTCTTTATCACTAAACCGATAGTAACTTTTAAATCTCTGAGACCCGGAGGATTTGCCCGCGAATCAATGATTTTTCTCTGCATGCAGACACTTGATGGTCACCTTCGGATGCGCTTCAAACGGCGATGGTTCTGGCCTTTCAAGAAGTCTCTCGTTACGGAGGGACCAAAAGTTCCGACCTTCATCCCTGCGGCCAATGAATTTGCCACAAAAGCCGCTGCTGCAACTGGCGGTATCCCCCTTACCTCCATTACTGAGATCCTTTTCAACATACCGATGACGGCCCATTGTATCGGCGGAGCAGTCATGGCCTCTTCAGCTGAAGAAGGGGTTTGCGATCTAAAGAACCGGATATTCAACTACCAGAATCTCTATATCTGCGACGGATCTGTTCTCGGCTCTAATCTCGGAGTAAATCCAAGCCTCACCATCACAGCTATTTCAGAATTTGCCATGTCTCACATACCTGACAAGACGACTACGCTGTAATTTTTCTCTCTCCAACCGACAAGGAAGGCAGGAGACTCTATGAAAATTCTTATGTTATTGGCGTTCATCTCATGTTCAGCATTCGGAATGTCCGGCAGAGACGCCTGGAAATATTCAAATACAAATGGAAAGGTGAAAGTACTCAACGCCTATAAAACATTTTTCTCTTTGATAAACTCCGAACTCTCCCCTATTCATGAAACAACCATGTTCAATTTTACGATTCTTGAGAATGCGTGGGCATCAGAGATGGATTGTGTTTATGCCGGATGGCCAAGTAAGCGTGTGAACAATCTTTGCTCTTCCCCTGAAAAAAATAATCCTGATTATAAAAATGAATCGTGCAAAAGTGGTGAGATGCAATGTCAGCCCTTACTTTTCGGTAAAGGCCTTTGCGTATCAGTTGCATCTAAAAAAGAAAGAAATCTGGCTTTTTCAAATTGTGATAAGAAACAAACTAAATCAGCTGAAGATGTCGTTAAAGAAATCAAAGCAGATGGTAAAGAAGGGCAGCTTCTAGAGCTCCTCGATCTTGCTGACAAAATCTGCAAAGAAGGTAAGCAAGCTGGCACCGGTATGTGCGCCAGACTTCTAGCTGCAACAGGAGAACTTAGACACTTTAAACCTGAGGCTTCTCTTAGGGTTGAAAATAAATCTTCTGAAGAGCAGCGTTCACAAATTCCCGTTGATGTATCTCCGGTAATTGTTAATGCGGTCGAAAAAGTGAATACAGTTAACAGAACAATCTCTCAGGTTAACAACCAGGAAGATTGTTTGCCTGAAACGGAAGGAACACCATTTGATCGTGAAGATCCACGTCCGCTTGATTTCGATTACTCGACTTATCGACCTTCAAAAGATGGTCCATGGGATGAAACTTTCCTGGCAGATAAGAAGGAAGGTATAAGACCCACAGGCTTTTCATTCAGAAGCGTTGGCCCTAATGAGATTGCTGGACCTCCTATTGATCCAGCAGAAAAAACTGTACGTGAATGGAAATTTGTAAATGAAGACGGTTCTAAACGTGAAACTTACCTATGGATCCAGGACGATGCAGGCTCTGGATACCTTTCTCAACTTATGGAATCAGTCATTCTGATCATTCCAAGAAAAATGAAACCAGCAGTTGAAGCAGTTGGAGATGAACTTCACGTGACACTTACAACGGGTGAAAAAGTCATCTACGATAAGGCCACTCGACTGATCAAGGGTGGAGTTCTCAAAGAAGGAAAAATCGATCTTAACCCAGATCGATTCAAGCGAAAGTTTGCGCCAATTACTTACTCAGGTACTGGTATCAGCATCAGAGTGGATAAGCGTGGTGAAGATCCAAGACAAATTCCAGGCAACGCTACGATCACTCAAAACGGTAAGACTTGTCTGGTCCCTGCCCCTCAGCTCTGGAAAGCTGCAGAGTTCAGGTTTGCTAATGATAAGGCACTCGTGGACTTTCTCAATTCAAAGTGCAAGAGCAAGTTCAGTCTCTGATTCGGAGACTTTTTACATGCCATAGATTTTCTTCTGTCTAAAAATCCGGGGGTGGTTTAAATTTCGCCATCCAAAAACCCCCGGAGTCCTTATGAAAAAACTTATTGCTGTTGCAATCTTATCTCTATCAAGTCTCGCTTTCGCTGGAGACGCTGCCAAACTTACACATATCGGTTTCTCAGGTGACGGTAAGAGCTACGCTTTTATGCAGTCAGGTGTTCAGGATGGTTCAGGTTTCGCTTACGCTGAAATCCGTTTCCTGGATACAGCAAGTAACTCATACACAGCTAAAGCCGTTTCTGTTCAGCAGGATGCAGAGGACACAATTTCAACACTTGCTGATATCGAAGACAGGGCCATCAAAAATGCTGAAGCGACTTTGAAGTCCCTTGAAATCTCAACTTCAGTAAAAGGTGACGTGCTTGTATCTAGAAAAATCTCAGATCTTGAAGCTAGAAAATTAAAAGAAGTTTCATTCTCAAATGGTCCAATCATTGGCGGTCTTTCAGCTCCTCAATACAAAATCAAACTTTCAACTTCTAAAGCAAAACCTGCTGCTGGCGCGTTTTGTATGGAAGATGGTGCTGCTAAGAAAATGAAGCTTGAACTAGTAAACGTTCAAACTAAGAAAACAATCGTTCTTCAGGAAGATAAGACTCTTCCATCTTCAAGAGGTTGTGTTCACGGTTACGAGATTGAAGACGTAGTTGTTATCAATCCTGACCAGATGTCTGAACTTGCTTCTAAAGTTGTGGTTCTCATCCGCGTGTTCACAATCGGCTTCGAAGGTGAAGATGTTCGTTATATGGCGGTATCTGGTTCTCTAAACGTTGAATAATCCATGACCACTTAGGGGATTCCTCCCGGAATCCCCTATATTATTTTCAAGCCTAACAAGACCCTGACAATTACCTGTTAACATTCTCTTCATGAAATCAGAGCTGAAAGGATTATTTTCCCAGAAGGATCTTGCGCCCTTTACGGTGCAGAGAAACGGTATCAATATCGTTTGTCTTCTTTTCCTCTATGCCTTGAGCTTTGCAATCATGGGATTTTATCCGAAATATGGAAATCCGCTTTATATCATCATCGGCTTTCTTGTCATGGGTGCAATTCAACATACTTTTGCGACTTTCGTTCATGAAGCTGCCCATTTAAATCTTTTCACCAATCGTAAGATGAATGATTTTATCGGCCACGCATTGTATGCGGCACCACTCATCAGTTATCTGAAAGACTATCGCTACTTTCATTTTGAACATCACCGTCACACAGGGAAGATTGATAAAGACCCGGAATTAAAATTCTACCGAGCTATGGGCGTGAAACCTTCTTATAGCTCAAAGGCTGAAGTGATCAGGGTTTTCATCAACGATTTAACCGGTGTCAGTTATTTCAGAGGACTTTTGCATGTCCTGAAATTTTTCGGTGATAAAAGAAAGTCAGGAGAAATCGAAAATCCAACAATGATCGAGAATCTTATTGTTGTTGCCTGGCTAACACTATTTCCTTTTATCATGTTCAAGCTTGGCCTCATCATTCCTTATCTTATTTTCTGGCTGGCACCAATTATCACTCTGACACCGCTGCTTCTTCGTTGGCATAGTTTTGGAGAACATATCCGCGAGAAGCTCACATGTGCTTCTGAGAATACATTCACTCATAAATTTTCTTTAATCCCGACATTATTCCTCTACCCGATTAATTCTTCTTATCATCTTGAGCATCACCTTTATCCACAGATTCCGTGGTACTCACTTCGTCATTTCTATGCATGGGCGAACAAGAACGAAGTGTATGCGCGTAATTCGCAGAAATTGACAGTCGATGGGTACTTCCTGGGAAAAGAAACAATTCTCACTAAGGCTTTCCCGATCGAAAAGTAAGCTTTATACTTTTAGGGAATGCTAAGTTTAATCGTTCTCCTCATTTCTATTGGTGGCGGGTTTTTAGGGGCCTTATTGGGTCTTGGTGGTGGTATTATCGTCGTTCCGGCCCTGACATTGGTCTTCGGCATTGATATCCGATACGCAGTTGCAGCAAGCCTTATCTCGATTATCGCTACATCTTCCGGAGCGGCAGCAAGTTTCCTGAAAGATCACCTGACAAATCTTCGTGTGGCCGTCCTTCTTGAAATTGGAACAGTCGCTGGAGCAATGACCGGTTTTGTCATCTCCTCTTCTATCAAATCAAGCTGGCTCTATCTTCTTTTCGGAGGCTTCCTCTTTTTCTCATCGATCATGATGTTCAGAAAAAAAGGTGATGCACGAGCGGAAATAGATCATCCATGGTCTCAAAAGTTGAAACTCGCCGGATCTTATCCCAATGAGAAAGGTGAACTCGTTCATTATAAAGTTGCTAATGTTCCCGTGGGTCTCTTCGCCATGTATTTTGCCGGAATTCTCTCCGCTCTTCTTGGAATTGGAAGTGGGATTTTCAAAGTCATGGCCATGGACGGAGCGATGAAACTGCCTATGAAAGTATCGAGTGCGACTTCGAATTTCATGATCGGTGTTACCGCGACGGCAAGTGCCGGTGCCTATCTCATGAAAGGTGACATCCGTCCGGAGATAGCAACTCCTGTTGCCCTTGGGATCATTGTCGGATCGTTTATCGGCGCTAAGGCCATGACAAAAATGCCAGCTGCTCAAATTAGAAAGATTTTTGTCGTTGTTCTAGTGGTTGTTTCTATCCAGATGATCATGAAAGGAATCAAGGCATGAATGATATAGCTTCTTTAGAGCTTAAAATTGCCAAATTTCTTCGAGGCGGAGTTTTCTTTGCCGGAGCTGTGATGTTTGTCGGATGGATCTGGAAAACAAAATGGAGCGGAAATCCGTTCTTTAACTTTGAAGTCTACGACCGCATCCCGTTCAAAGATATGATTCAACATCATCTCTATCAAGGTGACTGGGGAACGCTTGTCTCTTATGCAGGACTACTCATTCTCATAAGCCTTCCGCTTATTCGTGTGCTTCTGACTGCGATTCTTTTTGTAAAACAAAAAGAATACACTCTTGCAGGCATTGCACTTTTAGTTTTATCAGGCCTCACGGCAAGCATTCTTTTAGGGATTGAACTCTAGATTCCGAACATCATTCTTTTAGTAACAGGCTTGTCTTTCAAACCATACTTAAAATCCGCACGAATTTTCTTTGGATCAACATAAGTTCCGAAAAGTCTGTCCCAGACAGAGAAAACATTTCCAAAATTTTTATTTTGAGTACCCATCTGTGAGTGATGAGGATGATGAAAGTCTGGAGTAACAATTAACCAGTGAAGTGGTAACCATTTTGGAACATTCAGATTTGAATGTGTGAAAAGATTTGAGAGTGCACCAACAGAAAATCCTAGCCCAAGTTCAAGCGGCGTGAAGTGAAAGAGATAAAATCCTACGAGCACCTGCGGAAAAGCATAGATGAAAACATGAGTGAAGCTCGTTCGAAAACCTGAGAGCCAATACAGAGATTCTGCTGAATGATGAAACTGATGAGTCTTCCAGAGCGCTTCATTTTTATGCATGGCCCGGTGGATCCAGTAGAGGCAAAAATCAGAAAGAAGATGAGCAATTGTAATCTTGATAAGAAATGGCCAGGTCATTGTCGCTGCAATCACACCCAACGCTTTAATGTTCATGAGCTCATATAGATAAGTGACGATAGGTCGTGAGATGTTGATGCTAACGACGATCAGAATGAAAGCTGCGATATCCATCTTCAGATGGGACTTCACATCGAGGTCTTTATGTTTTGGAGATAGTTTTTCGAGCGCTACAAAAACGAGCGTAAAAACGACCAAGGCAATGGTCTCGATATCCTGATATTTCAGATTTTCAAGCATGCCCTATCATAACTCTTAGAACGTGAATTTAGCCAACGCCTGTAATACTTTCTCGTCCTTGCGGTTGAATTGAAAGCGATTGAGGAAGTAACCATACTCAAAACCAACTTCAGTACGGTCTTTCTTGCCCCAAAGATGATAACCAAGGTCATAAAGGAGCTGAGGCTGAGTCGTCAGAAAACGGCCGTGATTATCGAGCTTGAAGAATTGAGACTTGTTATTGTTTCCGTCCCAAGGTGAAGTTGCGAGGAAGCCCGTAAACTTGAATCTATTTTGATTTGAAAATTCCTGGGTCATCTGCCAGAACATACCGAGCTGAAACCCGACTCCGTGAACTCGTGGATTATCTCTCACAACAGTATTCACACTGAAGAAATCAAATCCCGGAACAGTGAGATCATACTGAAGCCCGTAGAAATAGTTCTGGAAATTTGCCCCGCCATTAGCAGAACCATTTTCTATTTCAAAACGAAGTGAAACATCACGAACAAAACCATAGCTCAAATCTTTGCCGGTTACTTTTGAAAGACTGACAGTCGGAGCAATTCCGCCAAAGAACTGATTGGAATAATACTTTGGACCTTGATCGCGGCCAGTAGGTTCAGTGATGTCGTAGTAGAAAAAAACCGTGCCGTATTCCCAGACTGAGAAGTTCTCAATTGTGACTGTTTTGCGGGTTTTACGGTAACCCTGGTCATTACGGAAATTGTCTCCGTGAAGAACCGAAATGCTCACAGCACCTGCGTTTAAACAAAAGAGGAAGACCGAGCATAGAAGGCCGAGTTTCTTAAGCATCTTAAATCTCCGAATTTAGACCCCTGACGTACCAAATTATTCAGGTAATGAGGAGGCAATTCTGTGGAAAAACTGTCCACTGATCGATGTGCCCTGCTGATTTATGGTAAAATCTTCAAAGAAGGATCTGTTTCCAGGGAGGGAATATGAAAGCTTTGGCCATCATCAGTCTATTTGCGATCGTGAGCTGTGCTCACAACCGTGGCCCTGCTTCTGTAAACGGAAACCCTGTTGCCTATGATGAAATGGCCCTTGGTAATATAAAAGCATCTGCCGTGAAGACAGTTGAGCAGCAGGATGTCTGTTTTGATATCACGCTTGAAATGAAAGGCGTGGAACAAAAAGAGGCCATGACTTCAAACTGGACTCTTGCTTGGGTAGATAAAGATTCTCGTTACCATCTTTTAAGCCTCAATCAACGCGATCCTGCTTCAGCACCAAAAGGCGGAACAAAAGTTGCTCCTTACGGCGCGTACGAAGAATGGACCAATACTTTCAGAACTTGCGCTCCTAGAGCTAGAATGGGTGATGTAAAATCACTTGTACTGACTCCGAAAGAACTTTCGTACAAAGAAACTGAAGGCATGAAACTCGAGTGGAACTAAAACCAGCTGACTCAACTCATTCTATTCCTCTTGGCTACATTCTGTGGGTCTTTGGATTCACAGGCTCTCATCGTTTTTATTACGGTAAAACAGTCACAGGTATCATCTGGTTTTTGACTTTCGGATTACTTGGCATTGGCTGGATTGTTGATGCGTTCCTGATTCCCAACATGGAAAGAGAATCCAATCGAAAATACACAAATGGAAATTACGATTACAGCATTGCCTGGATACTCCTCACCTTCTTAGGTGTCTTCGGAGTTCACAGATTTTATCTTGGGAAATGGGTCACAGGAATTATCTGGTTGTGTACAGGCGGCTTCTTTTTTATCGGCTACCTGTACGACTTTTTGAATCTGAACGAAATGGTTTCAGAAAGAAACCTTCTTAATTAGATGCCTCTTCTTTTTTCTTCATATAAATCGACACAAGCACAGAAGTTAAAAGTACGGTGAAGATCACTCCCATCGTTGCAGCTATCGGCATGTGATACCATTTCACGATAAGCATTTTCACACCAATGAACATAAGAATCACTGCGAGACCATATTTCAGGTAATGGAACATGTCCGCAAATCCCTTAAGAGCAAAATACAGAGACCGGAGACCGAGAATCGCGAATACGTTTGATGTGAAAACCAGGAACGGATCGTTGGTGATACCGATAATCGCCGGAATGGAATCCACAGCGAAAACAAGATCTGAGAATTCTACGAAGATGAGCGCGAGGAAAAGCGGTGTCATCAATCTCTTGCCATTTTCGAACGCGAAAAATTTATCGCCGTGAAGCTCGTGAGTCGTATGAAAAAACTTTCTCGTTGCTTTGATCACCCAGCTTTGACTCAAGTCCGCATTCTCATCGTGCGGAATCATCATTTTAATTCCGGAGAATAAGAGGAACGCTCCGAAGATATAAATCACCCACGTGAATTTTTCGAGAATAGCAATACCGGCCCAAATGAAAAACGCACGCATAACGAGTGCACCAAGGATTCCGTAAAACAAAACTTTATGCTGATACTGATTGGGAATTTTGAAATAACCGAAGATCAAGAGGAAGACGAAGAGGTTATCGACTGAAAGAGATTTCTCAATCACGTAACCTGTTAAGAATAACATGAAGTCTTCCTGACCACGCCAGAAGAGTATGATGACGTTGAATGCCATCGCTAATGCGATCCACACCCCCGACCAGATAATCGATTCTTTGAAACCTACAGTGTGACTTTTCTTATGGAATACACCAAGATCCAGGGCCAGAACGCCTAAGATGAAAACTACAAAAGAGATCCATATCCCAAGAGAAGTCGTTTCATGATGCATTATGTTTTCCCCAAATTAAGGTTTCTGGTAAGATAAACGATAGTGACATTTATAAAAATTCACTAATAATGAACAAGTCATTAACTCTGGATTAAGCAATGAGCGCCCGTCTCTTAAAGGCCCTGGAAGATGTTCGAGATCTCCCTCAGATTACGCTAGGTAAGATCGTTGAACACGTTGAGGGTGAAGCGCTCCTTATCCTTTGTCTCGTCTCAATTCTGCCGTTCCTTCAGCCAATCCCCATTCCTGGTCTCTCGAGCATCCTGGGGCTGATTGTGCTTCTTCAAGGTTTGGGTCTCATGCTTTGGAGTAAGCCTCTTCTCACCAAAAAAATGCGCACTCTGATTATCACGCATGAAAGATTTGAGATCATTTATAAAGCTGCCAAAAAGTTCAGCAACTTCACCAGTAAAATATCAGCTTTTAAACACCCTATGACAAACACCAGGGTGTCACACATTTTGTGCGGCATTGCGATTGTACTTTCAGCAGCGTTTCTTTCGCTCCCCCTACCGATTCCATTCTCGAATCTGATTCCGGCCTTGAGTATTTTCTTAATATGTATTGGATTGCTTGAAGAAGATTTAGTTCTGATTCTGATCGGGATGGGAATCACCGCCACCGTTTTATGGATGGCGATGTTTTCGTTTCATATTATCTCTGAAAAATTACATGCCTGGTTCTAGTGAGCTTCATCGAGTGTGCAACCAGCTGAGCCACCGCCAAGAGAGATTGATTCAGGCTTGATCTCAACGACCTTCTTCGCCTTATCATCACAATCCTCTTCCTTCTTGTTCTTATCAAGCATCTTCAGTTTTTCTTTTGCCATTTTATCTTTTCTAATTTGCTCGTCTTCTTTTGTAACAGGAAGAATGCGGTTGGGGCCGGCATAAGCAATTGTCGAGAGAAGCATCAAACCAATAAAAGTTTTCATTATGACTCCTTACTGTAATTTACAGCCTTAAAACTCATGAAAGCGCGGTACCATGTGCGCGGAAGTAATCCAAGAATACGAACGATCGATGAAAAGAAGAAAGGAAATGCATAAACCATTTTCTTTTTTTCAATCGCACGGGCGATAAGCTCTGCTGCTCGCGGCGCCTTCACAATAAATGGCATCGCATGTGTATTTGAAGACGTTAATGGTGTCTCAACAAACCCAGGGCAGATCGTTGTTACGTTAATATTAAACTGGCGAAGATCGAGGTGAAGAGATTCGCAGTATTTGTGAACAGCAGCTTTAGTAGCGCTGTAAGCAGAAACACCCGGAAGACCGTTGTACCCTGCAATTGAAGAGATCGCGACAATCTGCCCTTTCGAGCGCGGAATCATCACATCAAGGGCGGCTTCAAAAGCGTACATCACGCCAAGAAGGTTCACGTGAACCATCTTGTAACTCCATTCGAAATCAGGAACTTTTGTTTTAAATTTATAACCTATACCAGCGTTTGCGATCAAAAGATCAAGGCCGATAGATTTTGAGAAATCTGCGATCGCTGCTTTTAGTTCATTTCGATTGGCCACATCGACCTGGTAGAAACTGACGTTGTCCCGGCCAGTTTGAAAACTTTCTTCAAACTTTGCGCGTTCCCTGCCACATACGCCAACTTTCCAGCCTTTTCCGGCATATAGTTTGGCGAGTTCCATACCAATCCCAGTCGTTCCACCTGTGATGAAAACAGCTTTCATTGAAATTCCTTTTTAGAGCTAGAATTGTAGCATATGGCACAGTGAGTAATGCGAGTTTTTCTTGGAATATTCTTGACGGTTACGACGTTGGTCTTTATATTTGATGAACATTTACACTCCGGGGGAGTAGTTAAGTTGGTTATAACGTCTGCCTGTCACGCAGAAGGCCGCGGGTTCGAGTCCCGTCTCTCCCGCCACTTTTTAAATTGTACAAAATAAGGGTCATCGAAAGATGACCCTTTTTTTTTCACCAAATCTTATGCCATTTACACTCACACATCCTGCGGCCATTCTCCCGATCTTCAGATGGGTAAAGAGGCGTGACCTTCTCCTGCCACTTGCGATTGGCGCTATGATGCCTGACTTTGGCTATTACTACACACCATTCAAATTTTTTAACGAGAACGCTCATACTCTCGTAAAAAGTTTTACGTTCTGTTTACCTGTTGGATTGATTGTGTTTGGATTGTTTTATTTTCTTCAGACAGGTTGGATAGCGATTCTTCCAACTTATAAATCAAGACTGTTATTTGTGGATCACTTGCCCGAGAAACTTTCCTTGAAGTTCATCGCTCTCGCCGTGATCGCGATTGTCCTGGGTGCATGGACTCATATCATTTGGGATTCATTTACTCACAGAAATGGACTCATGCTGGAGTATCTTCCATTTCTAAAAGTTGAAGTATTATCCGGAATTCAATTGTTCCGCATTCTTCAACACGCCTCAACTCTTCTTGGCTCGATAGTCTTATTCAATTTTTATCGAAAATATAAATCGGATGTTACCTATATCGATCGTCGTTCTGTGATCTTCATTTGTGTGACGAATATTTTTTCACTCATTCAAGCTTTAAGAATCGATCCATTTCAATGGTTCTTCTTCATCACAGAGTTCTTCAGCACTTTTTTCTTGATCTCACTCTTCACAGCTTTCGTGAACACTGTCCGCAAACGATTCAAATCTTGATACCTTGGATGACTTCCAGTGCTTTCAGGAAGACTTTTGTGTAATAAGATTTTTTTTTTGCAACAAACATAGATTGGTGATTTCGGATGATGAACAACTTCTTTGAATCAAAGAAAAATTGAGTCGAACTTCAAGATAAACTGTTTTCTTACTTTATACTCTCAAAAAAATTGTCCAAATCATCGGAACGGACTATGACATCAATATGCTGTATACGAAAATGAAATACTTCTGATCCATTTAAATGCTCATCCCTGGTATCCACGAGGATCTCAATTCCTCCACTAAATTTAAATGTTACGATTCGATTTTTTTCATCTATACCAAGTATTTTCTTGTGAGCAATGTCCTTAAGATCAGTTGCATTTTTTATTACAAAGGGGACAAATATTACAATCGAAGCTTGGCGGCCAAAAGCTATCACAGAAGAATATTCCTTAGTCACATTAGTGACTTCCAGATTTAAATAATTCTTAGGACAGAACATTTAGAACCTCACTAATAAGCTTCAGTATCTTTTAGGCCACAAGCATATCCATCAGACAAAACAACTTTATGGAGCAGTCGTTATGCAAGTTCTAAGCAGAAACTCATCGAATCCTTATACCGCCACCACCACGTAGAATTCGGGACAAGAACAATTTGTGGCCCTTGATCAGGGCCGCATTTTTGGCGGTATTTTTGGAATTTCGAAAACGTTTCGGCCACCTTTTGGCCACGAAACCTCTACTTTTTCCGAAACCATCCCCATCGATTACGCATAAATTGTATGAAGAATATTAAAACTCCAAGTAAAAATAACTCCCCCGCAATTAAGAAAAATAATGTCGTTCCACTTACTTCACGACCAACATCGAGATCTCTTTTGTAGGCCAGTAGAAATACGATCATCCCTCCTATTGTGCAGACACAGGCTACGGGCATACCAATCTTCAAAAATTGTTCTAAATCCTTATCATTCATTTTTTACTCACAGGACATTTTGTTGTTTCTATTTATCAGCTTATGAATGCCAGTAGGGTCTCCACCCTCATAGGTTGATGTTAAGACGGTAGTTCCAACTCCCAGAGGGATAGCTGCAAGACCAGTTATAAGTCCACCAGTTGCCACTCCAATAGCTCCAACAGCACCACCCAAAAAGCCGGTTCCGAACGCTTTTAAAGTATCTTTTGTGCTTCCGCCCATCGCATAGGTTGCACCCGCATTAATTGCTCCAGCAATCGTTCCACCTATGAGTACGGCGGCAACCGGAACAGCGATCTTTCCGTCAGTATCTATGAAATTAATAGGATCTTGAAACACATACCCATAAAGATTCGTATCACCACCCGCAAACAGAATTGGATCCTTACTCAGCCATCTCCCTATACTAGCATCATAATCTCTAGCCCCGAATCTACAAAGTTTTGTATCTTGATCATAAAGGCATCCAGCAAATCCAAATAATATAAAGCCTGGATTGGAATCAATAACAATATTCCCAAACTCGTCGTATTTGATTTCCTGAGCGATAGTTCCGGTAGATGTATTGATTACCTGCACAGGACTTCCAAGATGGTCCGAGATAATTTGATACTTGGTCGAGCTCTTCTCAACATAATCCGGCACATGCGCTTTAGAACCATATACATATCTCTCAATCAGAGCACCGGAAGAATCTAACACACCCACTATTTGATTTTGGTCGTTCCACACGAAATAATTTTGAACGATGCTGCCAATTTTCTTTTCAATTCGACGGTTGTGAGAATCAACTTTGTAACTGACTGTAAGATAAGGTAATACCACCGTTTTCAAATTCCCCATGACATCATAGGAATATGAGGTGGTCGATGATGGTGAAGATGTAACAACCGTCTCGATTTCTCCGTTCATGTTATAGGTAAAAGTTTTATTTCCAAATGTTAGCAAACGATCTTGATCATCATAGGTTGCTACCTTACTCACTCCTCCAAGCGTCTGCGATGTGCGATTACTGTTCGAATCATAAACATAGTTACTGACAGGATTTCCATTTAGGCTTACATCAGTCAATCTTCCAGATGTATCGTAAGAATAAACGTAAACATTGCTTGGCCCAGAACCGTATTGCTCAGTTTTTGAAGTGATGCGACCCAGATTATCTCGTGTGTAGCTTGCTTCATATGTTGTTGAGCCATTACTTGCTTCTGTATGACTCAATTCACCTAAGGAGCTTGAATATGAGAATTGCTGATTAATGCTTCCGACCTGAGTAGAAGTGATAAAACCTGTCGTTGATGAGCGAGTATAAATAGCATCACCTGCTCCAATGAGGAGAAAGTCATTATTGTAGGTGAAATCGGCCTGCGAATTTATCACTCCAGATGTGACTTTTTCATAGCTTCGCAATAGATCAGTATTATAGTCATACTGAAGGCTGTAAGAAGATAAAGAGTTGTAAACCGACTCCGTGGTAAGAAAAGATCCTGTGTAACCAAAGGTTCTTGTAAAAAAATCTTCAGATGTTGACTGAGTGATTCGTCCACTAGAATATGAAAAATTTCTTGTTCCACTCGGTAGAGTAATTGAGTCTAAGTTACCTGATGATGTGTTGTGATTCAGTTGTATCGTTTGAGCATCTGGACGAGTAACTAATGTTAGCTGCCTATCATCATTATATGCATAAGTCGTTTGAACGGTATTTGGAGCCTGGACAGTTGGCGGAATGTAGCTACCGATTAAATCGAAGTCATTATATTGCATTCCGTGGCTTGGTCTGCCCGGAGGAGTAATGCTTGTTACATTCCCATTGTCGTCGTAGCTATAAGAGATGACTCTAGTATCAGGCAAAGTATGAGTTAGTAATCTTCCTGCAAGATCATAAGTAAAGCTATTGATTTGTCCCAATGCATTTTCAACTGAAGATACCAGAAATCCATAAGCAGGATTGTAGGTATAGGAAGTTGAGCGATTGGTTCCTTGTGAAATATTTTCTACTCTGCCTGAAGAATCATAATCGATTGTAAGCGGAGTCAAGGACGCGAAAGTAGCAGAGACAATATCGTCGTTAGAATTTAAAACAAGCGTGCTCGTTTTTCCCATAGGAGAGGTTGTCGTTAAGGTCTTGCTTGAAGATGTATATACTGTCTCTGTTTTTTTATTATTTTGAGTCCAACTTGAAGTTAAAGTTGATAAACTGAGAGGATCACCTGGTGTCGCAAAGGTTGATGATTCAGCAAACCAATTATATAAATATTTCCCTCCATCAATTCGCGACTTATAGTATGGCATTTTGAAATCAACGCCAAAGCGATTGTCGGATTGAGTAACTATATTTATATTCTTTCCAGTAGAACTTGATGTGGAAATTGAATTTGATCCTACTTCTTCGGTAACCGTACTGTAGGAAGAATTTGAATTAGTGTCCGTTCGATTGTAACTGTTTGGGTAAATAGTTACGGCATGAGTTTTTATCCTCCCAAGTTCGGAAGTCTCTGTAATATTATAGCCATTACTTGTTTGAGTATAGGCAAGACTTAGCGAGCTTCCTGCGCTGCTCGAATCTGTCAAAAGCTTCCCTTTGGAATCATAAGTCATAGTGCTGATTACACCAGATGGTTTTTCAAAAGTAAGAAGAAGACCATCATTGGAATAGGTCATATTGTGTGCTTCAGAAGCAGGATTGATTACTGATGAAATGTATCCATTTGAATCTACTGTTAGATTTGTTACTTGACCATAAGGCGAAGTAATCGAAACAGGATGTCCTCCACTGTACTGAACTGTTGTCTCGTTTCCATGGACGTCTTCTACCGAATTTATTTGATTGTTCGAATTATAGCCAAATGAAAGAGTTGTAGTCCCCGTGAGAGCATTTCTAGTACTTATATGTCTTAGATTCGAGTCAAAAACAAAAACTTCATCCCTATCAGGCGAGACAACCCACAAGTCACCATTTGATCGAGTTATTGCTTTGGAGTTATGAATGTTTCCGTCTCCAAGATAAAGAACTTTTCTTTCCCGATCATAGTGATGATGAACACTAAAATGCCACCCGCCAAATCTGCCAATAGCAAAACTATTACCAAGAGGAATTGTAGATATTGTAGGTGCCGGCCACGTATAAGGAGTTGTGTAAATCATTTCTACACTAAAGCTAGCTTGTCTCGTATCGTTGACTACGTACCCTGACAGATCTTTTCCGTCCCACACAAAATCATAATCAACGCCCCCAGAAGTTGGAGCGGGAATTGTATTGAGAATAGTTTTTCCTGCAACTTGAATAGTTAAAGATGCGGATGCAATATTAGGATTCGAAGTATAGCTTGGGCTGAAAATCGGGATTTTGATTTCAAACCAAGTTTTCCTTCCCGGTACTTTATCGCTTGAATAAAATATAGGATAAGGCACACCCGTGATAGAAATTTCCTCTGAAATAACTTGTGAATCAGTATTCACAATTGAACCACTAGAGAACGGTGCACATTGTGAACCTATTGCTGGTTTTTTTGCTTCAGGTGTCTGAGCACTCGGACAGATCAAGTAAAAGATAGCATCTGACCCACCATAACATCCGCATAGAGGATGATTTGGATCCCCATCGCAGACAGTATTTGGATTACAACAATAGATTGCATCAACGCCGTAAAATGAAGATCTGCGAAAGGTATGACCAGTTGATTCACAACTATTCTTATAGCTATCAAAGTTATAGTAACAGGCCCAACTATAAGAGAAAAATAAAAAGAAGATCACACTAAATCGAAGAAGATAAGATCTCATAAATGAAAGATCCTCTAAAAAAAGTAAACAGGTCGTTTTCAAAATTATGATTCGTTTCAAAAAAAAATGTACTCAATAATTCTTAAGAAACCTCAAATGCAGATTTAAATTTTCCTTAGAGATAAATATTAATGTTTGGCTAATAAACTATTTCGATCTGCCGTCATTAAATTCGAAATAAAAAGAGAAAAAAAAGTTTGTCAGAAGCTGTCTAATTTTACGTCTAGAAAAATCTTTCTTATTTCGAAACGATCATTTCCAAATCGATCATAGAAATCTAAGCCAGACTTTAATAGATTTGCCCCATGAACAGACACAGTCCTCTCTCCATTAAAACAAGAATTATTAAAAACCGGGTCGTCATCCCACCTATGGCCTCTGAAACGGCATCAGAAAATGGTTTTGTGACAGAGAAAACACTCGAGCATTATACCAACTTGAAAAAGGCACATGTCGGTCTCCTGATGGTTGAGTATAGCTTTGTGCACTCAAGCGGCAGAAGTGAATTGAATCAGCTTGGAATCAATGATGACTTGCAGATCCCTGGGCTCACCAAACTCGCCGCAATCATCAAAAGCTCTGGTGCAATTGCCGGGATACAACTCACTCACTCCGGTGGAAAATCTGAAACTCAATTCACAGGTGGGGTTTTGCATTCTCCAAGTGGTGTTGTGGTTCCAGTTAAAGACACTGTCCTTGAAAGTCCGGATGTCATGACTGATGAAGATATTCAGGACTGGAAGCGTTGGTTCCTTGAAGCCGCAGGTCGTGCAGTTAAAGCAGGATTTGATCTTGTGGAGTTGCATGCGGCCCATGGTTACGGTCTCAATCAATGGTTGTCCCCCATTACTAACAAGACAAATTACCGATTGGGATTTCTTCTCGATATTGTTTCAACAATCCGTTCCGTATATCCGCATCTACTTTTATCGGTTCGTATGCCCGGGCAGGATTTTATTGAAGGTGGACTCACGTCTAAGGACTCGCTCAAAATTGCAAAGTCGCTTGAAGCTGTTGGTGTGGACATCATCAATGTTTCATCAGGCATTGGTGGATGGAGAAGACCACGCGAGAGAAATGGTGAAGGCTATCTCGTAGAAGAAGCAGCTTTCATTCAAAAGCATGTCACTGTTCCGGTCATCGGTGTGGGTGGTATTGAATCCGGTGAGTACATCGACAAAGTCATTAGCGAAAAGAAAATTTCATTGGCAGCGGTTGGTCGCGCCATTTTAAAAGATCCAGAAGGATGGGCATGCTTAAACTTTTAATTATTGTAACTCTCATGACAACTCAAAGCTGGGCGAAAGGATCAACGATGATCGAAGATGTTATTCAGGATTATTTTCAAGGATATCAGAACGCAGATACGACTCTAATCAAAAAGGCTTTTCATTCTGACACGAAACTCCTTAGTGTATCGGAAGGGAAAATTGATGTAACAGAGATGAAAGACTGGTTAAAGAATCTTGAAGATCGTCACATGAGAGGGGATATCAGAGTCGGTAAACTGAAAATTGTTTTGATTGATCAGCATAATGATGCGGCTTCAGTGAAAGTGAATATTCAGTTTCCTAAATTTCAGTTCACTGACTATCTGTCACTGCTGAAGATTGAAGAGAAGTGGATTATTGTCGGGAAGATTTATCACTATCAAGACACAGATTTTTAGGCAAAGTAGCTAAGACAATTGTAACCCGTTTGGATCATAAAACTGATCAGATTGAACACCTATTCAACTGAAAACACAGGCTTGTTAAGACTCTTTTAATCATCTGGAATTTGATTTAAACTCAATAGATGAGTGAGCATTCGTTAAACATAGATGATCTGAAAACCGTATTTGATACGATGATAGAGGGAGTTGTGATTCATGATGAACACGGCTCAATTGTTAAATTCAACAAAGCTGCATTGGACATTCTTGGTTTAACTGAAGACCAACTCATAGGAAAAACTTCGTACGATCCGAGTTGGAGAGCTGTGAATGAGGACAGCACTCCAGCAACCCCGGATTACCATCCTTCAACTCTTGCTCGTAAAACCGGTTGTATTCAAAAAAACAGAATCATGGGCATACATCGTCCCAATGGAGAACTTGTCTGGGTTACAATCACTGCTGTACCAGTTAAGAATAAAATATCCCCACCTTATTCTGCAGTTATTACATTCCACGAAATCACTGAAATTATCCGCCTGAAAAAAAATATCGAAGACAAAAAGCGCGAGTTAAAACTTATTATCAATTCATTACCTGTGCTTATTGGGCACTGGAATCGGGACTTAATAAACGTTCACGCTAACGAATCATATTCATATTATTTTGGAAAAAATCCAGAACAAATTAAAGGCAAGCACATCAGAGAAGTTATTGGTGAAAAACTCTTTGAGCTTAACTATCCCTATATGATGAAGGCTTTGTCCGGAGAATTACAAGAATTCGAAAGAGAAATTCCATTACCTAGTGGAGGCAGTAAAAAAACAATCGCGAGTTATATACCAGAAAGAAAAGACGGGAATGTGATCGGTTTTTTTGTCATCGTAACTGACGTCACTTTGCTAAAGAAACTAGAGCGTGAAAGAAGAGAAATGGAAACCGTGATCTTTAATTCGGCGAGATTAACTTGGTTAGGCGAGATGGCCGGCGGCATGGCCCACGAAATTAATAATCCACTTGCAATAGTTCTAGGTTATTTGAATATGTTAAAAATGGATTTGAACAGCCAAACGAATAACACTGAAAACATCCTTAGCATTGTAGAGAAAATGGAATCATCACTGAAGAGGGTTTCAAGAATCGTTAAAGATCTAAACGCTCTTTCAAAAGACGGCACTAAAGAATTGTTGGAGCCAGTAAACTTGTCGATCGTATTACAATCAGTACAGAATTTGATAAGTGAGACTCTTAAGAAAAAAGGCATTCAGCTTATGATTATGCCTTTCGATAATGCCGCTATTATCTGCAAACCTTCTCAAATATCTCAGGTGTTAATGAATCTGATTAATAACTCAATTTATGCTTTGTCTGATCTGAATGAGAAATGGATAAAATTAGCCGTTACAACAGAAAATAAATTTTTAACCATACGAATTATTGATTCAGGCAAGGGCGTTGACGAAATCGCAGAGAAAATCATGGATCCATTTTTCACGACGAAACCGACTGGTAAAGGAACAGGTCTAGGCTTGAGCATTTCGAAAACGATGATGAAAGATCAAGGTGGAGATCTTCTCTATATCCCCAAACAAGACCACACGACATTTGAATTGAAAATTCCTATTGAGCAGAAGCTTTAGGTTTTAAGCAAGCACCAAAATAGCCTGGACCTTTATCGATACGACCTTCGGCTTCGAGTGGAAGTTTCGACATCGGGCCTTCGCCTGATGACAGTGGAATGCGGATTGTTTGACCAATAAGTTCATTGAGTTTTTTATCAACAGTCTTTTTCACAATTCCATTGAAGAAACTTGATTCCTTGAGAGCGAAGCGAGCAGTTCCCGGAACAACACTCCACTGGGCCTGACCGTCTTTCAGACAGAAGTCCCCTTGATCGCAGATTGAAGGCGTGTAGCCGATATCAAAGTTTATATCACCCGCTACCTTACCCTGACCTAGAATAACAGCGCCACGGAAACACTCTTTTGTCTTCATCGACATCAGATAGCCGCCAGTCTTCTGATCAAATTTAAGTTGAGGAGCGCCATTGAGGAAACATCTGAAACCGTCTTCGTCTTCTTCAATATTAAAGCGACAACCGGAACCGCGAGGAGAGCCGTCTCCATTTCTCACGATCTCACCCTTGTTATTCAGCTCAGGAACGTAGTCACCTTTCCCAGAGTGACAAAGACGACCTGACTTATACATCGCCTCCATCAAACGATTGAGCTCGTTGATATCAACATAAGTCTGAATCGGACAATTTGGAATAGATCTACCTTCATGTGGTGAAGGATTTGTGATGTCACAAATATCCGGAAGGGCAATCCCTACTCCGTTCATCGAATCAGGTTTACCGATAGAAGTCACAACTTGAACACCATTGATGACGTTTGATTGCAGTTGAGCATCTGAAATGCGTTTTTCAAGTGGCCTTAAATGAGAGTTGTAAAGCTTCTCAAGTCCCAATGCCTGCATTCGATCTTTGAAGCCAGCAATTTGAAGTCTGATAGATTCAGAAGTCACCTGATCAAATCGATTCATCTGATCACGAAGAGCAGTAGCAGCTCTGTCAGCATTCAAAATATCTTTTGCTTTTGCAGGACAGGTCGGCTCTTTCGGAATCGGTTTGTTTTCACGCTTTAAGAGTGAGCATTCCATCATATCAACGTGCTTACGAACAGCAATATTCGCAACACCCATTTCAGAGATCATGGAGTTTGAAGCTGTGTTTAATGAAGTGGGAGCATTCAATTTTGTGATGTAAGTTGAAATTTGCGCCTGAAATGTGGTTGCGAGTGCTTTTTGAACAGCTTCTTCAACAGTCGGACGGAAGTATCTTGCTAAAGGAGGCAGAGCTGTTAATTTCAAAACGTTCAGAGTTGCGGGAGAATATCCAGAAAGACCGTGAAGTTCAGAACCAGAGAGAGCTTTGTTGATCATGGCATCAGAGACAAAGTTCCCATTCATTCTTTCAAACTTGATATCAGAAACAGGATTCGCCGAAGCTAGATCGACTTTAGCACTCATGCAGACTTCACGCTTGCCATCAAGAGCAAGGTTTAGCTTATTGATACCCATTTTTTCGTAAGTAACGTTCGGATCCTGAGCGAACTCAACATCCAGAGCAGCAGTAAGATCAAGCTTATCAATTGTAAAACAAGATTTGAGCATGTTGTTTTCAATCGTAATTTTCGTAGGATTCATCTCCAAAGCTTTAATGCCAATCGGCTCTGTATAATGAATGACCGAAGGGCGTGCAACTGCTTTTGGAGCACACTTATCCATGTTCTTACTTCCGAGGATCATGGAACAAGGTAGAGCTAAACAAAGCTCATTACGAACGGCTTCAGGAGTTGTCGATTCAGCGCAAAGTTTCGTGTTGAGACAATCAATGTCTTTGAACTTCTCATCCCCCTGTGCTTTTTCTTTCAGGCATAGTTCAGAATTAAAAGGAAATCCCATTGGTTCCATCGGATAGTCACGAACGACTGCTGTCTTAAAGGTATCTGACTTGAGAAATGTTTCAAGAGGTGGCAAAGCAAGCGAGCGGATCTGGTTAGATGAGTTCAACAATCCATTCAAAGCTTCACCTTGAACTTCCATGCGCATCAGCTGGGACTGACACACACATTGCTCTTGCGCGGTGGCAGAACCAATGGTGAGAAGAATAAAGAAAAGAAGGGATCTTTTCATCATTGACCTGAAGCCCCTTTCTGAACTTCAAGACAAGCGCCGAAGTAGCCCGGCCCGCTGTCAACTTTTCCTTGTGCTTGAAGTGGAACCGGTGAGTTCACAGCAGAAGCAAGAGGAATTCTAATTTGATTAGACATCGCATTTTTAATAGCGTCGTTGATTTTACCAGTAATAATTCCGTGGAAGAAACTAGTTTCCTTCATCCCGAATCTCTCTGTTCCAGGAACGATATTCCACTTCACATCAGGTTTATCCATACAGAAGTCACCATTGTGACAAGCTTTCGGATCAAACGAGAAATTGATGTTGAAGTCACCACCAAATTTACCCAAACCGAGAATCACTCCTGGATAAAAACATTCTTTCATCTTCAGATCAACTTTGTATTTCTTAGTCTTTGTATCGTATTTGATCTGAGGAGGTTGTTTAATGTAACAACTCATTCCTGCGACTTCGATGGCACAGCCACCCTTCGCTTTTGAGGCTCCATTCTTATAGTAAGCTTGTTTACCAGCGGCATCGAGTTCAGGAACGTAAGGTCCCTTACCACCCATACACATACGACCAGTATCAAACATTTTCTCAATCACTTTATTGAACTCATTCAAGTCTGCGTAGACTTGAATCGGACAATTCTTCATCTTCTTCCCGGCGTGAGGAGAAGGTTTTTCAGAGCAGATTTCAGGAAGACTTAATCCGATCTGGGCATTCTGCCCCTGATTCAGCACATTCGAAACCTGGATGAATTTATACAATTCACCTTCAAGCTGGTTATTCGAGATTTCATCAATCAGAGGGTCCACCTGACGCTTGATTTTATCTCTCACCGATTCTCTATACCATTCCTCAAGATCTTCAAGTTCCTCAGGAGTTTTATCTTTTGTGAAAAACTCAGGAACCTTTTCTTCTATCAGGACATCTTTCAAAGCAATTAGACGCTGTTTAATTGTTTCCGATGTTACATTTTTTCCCTTGATCGCATATTCAAGAGAAGAGACTTCAAGACTTGGAGAAGAATCAAATCCTGCTGGAGTAATTTTCGTGCCAAAATGATCGAGACCCACACAAGAATGTTTTTCAGGAATCGGACGACCAGCAGCCTGTAAAGCAGCACATTCAGTTTTTGCCAATTGATCTCTGGCCGCTAGGTTACTAAGGCCAAGTTCATTCATAAAGTTACGGCTATCGATCATGTTTGAAGCTGAACCAGCAGAAGTGAATGGAGTAACAACTCGCTTAATCTGGTCTTCGAATACCTTACTTAAACTTGTCGCGAGTGAAACTTCAATTGAATCTCTCATAGGCTGAAAAAGAACTGGAACAATTTCCGCCTGAATGGCATTGAGGTCTTCGGCCGGATAGCCAGACATTCCACCAATTTTTAATTTTGTTGCCGCAGCCCTGATCATGTCATCAGAGATAAGCGGAGTATTCCCTTGCGGAGTCATTTTGATGTTAGTCACAGGATTCGGTGAAGTGATATCGACATTCGCTGTAATACAAATCTCTTTAGGCTTATCAAGAATCGGATTGATATTTGTGATATCGATAGATTTATCAGGCAAGTTTGTCTTCGCCGTATCAAGCGTGAGACTAGTACTCATACTGATCTCGAGCTGATTGATATTAAAACAAAGATTTGCAACGCCATTTTTGAGTTCAACTTTGGTCGGAGCAAGCTTGATATTTTTAATATCCAGAGGTTCAGGAAATGAAATTCCTACCGGATAAATATCTTTCTGCTCAGAACACTTACCGACATTGAGGGTTCCTTCAAGAATCGGACACGGAAGTTTAAAACAGATTTTTTCTCGAACTGCTGGATTCAAAGCTGTGTTTGAACACAAACCAGGAGCAGTACAATCGATGTCCTTAAAATCCGGATCTCCCTCTCCTTTCTCACGAAGACAAGTCTCAAGAGTTTGCGGAAATCCAATTGCAGTCAGAGGATATTTTTTCTGAATTAAATTCTGAAGTGTCGGTGAATCTGCAATTGTTCTGAGAGCAGGCACTAGGCTTTGAGCATTGCCGTTATTCAAAGCATTCGCTGCCACATCCACTCGCATGAGCTGAGAACCACAAAGGGCCTCACAGTCCTGCTGAGCAAAGGTTTGAGCACTAAAAAGTAAAACGGCCAAAACTGGCGCAATTATCCCTACCATGGGGAACTTATCGGAAAAAAGGCCGAAAGTCTGAGTTGATTAACCCTTTGAAAATAGAGGTTATGAGAATTTAATGTTTTCTAAAGAAGTACGGTATTACAATGGTGTAATGAAAACCCTCATCATCCTTACCCTCTTGTCGTCTTCCCTCTTTGCCCAAAACCTCACCCCGGAAGAACAGAAAAATCTGATTGAAGAAAATAAGATGTTGAAAGAGCAGCTTCAAAAACAACAGAACCCGGAAGTACCAGCGCATATGATGAAGGCTCTTCAAAAAGGTCAGAAGTATCAGGAAGAGCAAAACAAAGCTCTCGAAGAACTTGATAAAGAAGAATGAATTCATCTATCCTTTTATCATTAAATAAAAGGAGCTCTCATGAAATTTCTTATCACAGGAATTGTTACTCTTATCGCATCTTCTGCTTTCGCAGCGACTGCTTTCGCAGCGACTACACCTCAGGATTGCCTAAAAGTAAAAAACAGTCTCGATCGCAAATACTGTCTTGATAAATATCTTGAGTCTGTGAAAGATGCTCACGCAACTGAAAAGAAAGCATGGGGTGCTGGAATTGCAGCAGCAGATAAAGAATCAAAAACAACTTCAATGCAGGATTCAATCGCTGCAAAGAAAGAATACATCAATCTTATGCAATCTGAGATTGCTCTCGATGAGAAACAACTTGAAGCTTTGAAAGCTGCTCCGGTAGCTGCTACTGCTGCTCCGAAGAAAGAAAAGAAAAAGAAGAAAGGTGGATTCAGAATTAAGCTTTAATCCTGAAACGCAAGGGGCACTTCGGTGCCCCTTTTTTTTGCTCAAGCTTTGTGGTTCATCAATTGCAGAACTCTCTCTTATACAACTGCCGGGGAGATGAATTGCGATAAATTTCCCCGCTAAGGGAGGATTTATGGCCTATGCAGATAATCTACTTAACTCTACTCAGAATCTTATGACCCCTGACTTCTATAAGAGGGCAAGCGCCATGATTGGTCAGCCAGTTGATAAAGTTCAGTCGGGACTTAAGTCAGTTATTCCAACTTTCCTCATGGGATTAGTGAATAAAGGTTCATCCACGCAAGGTGCAAACAGTATCGTAAACCTGGCGAGCTCGAATGATCTTCAGGGTGAGAATGTTCTGAATGGTATTTTTGGGAGTAATCTAAACTCGGTAACCAACTCTTTGGGAAATACAACAGGACTTGGTGCAAGTTCAATCAGTAAACTCATGAGTATGATTGCTCCGCTTGTTATGGGAGTCGTTGGCAGTAAGATCAAGAACGAACATCTTAGTGCTAGTGGAGTACAATCTTTTTTCTCAGAACAAAAATCTGCGATTTCAGGAAGTATTCCCGGAGGAGTGACAGCACTTTCTGGTTTAGAAAGTGGAACAGGAAGCGCTCCTAAAGTAAATCATGCTTATCGCGCAGGAACAGTGGATGCAAATCGCAAAGGTGTGAGATGGGCACTGCTCGCGTTCCTTGGACTTGCTTTATTTGCAGTAGCATATTGGCTAATCTCAAGAAACAATGTTGTTGATATCAACTCTCCTCAAACTAGAGAGAATGTAGACAGACCATTCAACACATCGGTCATCACTCAACCTTCGCAGGCGCCGGTGGCCATAACTGCCGCATCTGCGACAGGAACAGTTGCAGCAGCAGCTTCTCTTGGCGAGCTTGGACAATTTTTAGCCTCAGGAAATGCTGCTGAATTACCAAAACGTTTCTCATTTAAAAATCTGAACTTTGCAACTGGAACTGCTGCTCTTGGTTCTGGCTCAGCAGCTGAACTTAATCAGATCGCAGAAGCTATGAAACAAAACCCTTCAGCGACTGCACGAATTGAAGGCTTCACAGATAATTCAGGTAATGCTGAAACTAACCAGAAACTTTCAGAGGCCAGAGCGAATACAGTTCGTGAAGCTCTGATTGAGCGTGGAGTAGATGCTGGAAGACTTGAGGCCGCAGGACGTGGTCAGGAAGCTCCTATCGCTGCAAACGACTCTTCCTCAAACATGGCAATGAATAGACGAATTGAATTTATCGTGACTGGTAAGTAGAAATCAAAAGGGCCACATTAGTGGCCCTTATTTTATGAACGTGGTCTGATCCACTTATGAAACTTTGCTTTTTTTCTCGTCTTCTTGTTCTCGTATAATTTCAAATCTTCGGCTCTCATTTCTTCAAGAGTCTTATAAAAATCCATATAGCTCATTGGAACACCGTGCTTTTTCTCGAACTCAAGATCTTTCGCCTGAAGTTCAGCAAGCATGACTGTTCCCAGACTGTTAATCAATGTCACAGTACGAAGCATGTTACGTGGAATCTCTTTCGAGAAGTCATCCAGCTTCAGGATCTTCTTCACGAGAGGCCACAAAAAGGTGCGGCGAACTGAGTAGATAATTCCGCCTGCCATTTTAGACTTCATATCATCTTTTAATTCATAGTCTTTCGTTTCCATCCAGTCGAAGATCGCCGACATAATGGCATCTTTCTGACGAGAATCACGAGTCAGTCTCAGATCCTGGAATTCACCTACGAGTTCAAAACGAGGATCAATCTCCATATCGCCTGGTTCATAAGTCTCACCTTCAACAAGCTTCAGTCTTTCGATGATGCTCTTGGCGCCTGAAATTTCATTCGGGTAATATGGAATGCGGAATTTATCATCTGCCATCTGGAAAGCTACCTGAGAAACTTCCGCACACGACATTGTTTTTGGATCATTGAAATCAAGTTCGTAATCATATTTGATCGGATTTTTTGCATCCAACCTTTCTTTAACAAGTGCACTCATCTTCTCCGAAGCTTTTTGACCAAGTGACTGATCTTTCGCTCTTAACCAGAGGATACGGGCATTTTCATTTTTAAGAGCGAAATCCATGTCGTAGAAGGCAACCCCCACTCCGACGTACGATTCAATTGTCTTTGTCTCTTTAGTGACAGGATCCTGAGACACCATCACGACGTGAGAAAACTGCGTTGAGCGTTTTCCAAGGCGTGCGATCATTCCTGAGAGGAAACTCACACCACGTGTGATCAGAAGATCTCCCGGCTGAAATTTAGCATCTGAATTTGTCCTGAACTGATAATACGGAACAGAGTTATCCAGGATTGGAACAGGTTGCTTCTGGAAATCAATTTGAGAAGGACTGTTATGAGAAACTTTGCGTGAAAGCTCCAGAAGATAATCTTCAATGAAACGGAACTGACGAAAGCTTGCCTGAATCTGCAAAGCACATTTCTTATCAACTTCACCAAGACGCGTGTGAAGCGTACTTCTGATTTCCCACGAATTTTTCGTGATGGATTCAGCATCAATTCCAAGTTGAGTGACTGGAAGTTTTTTTACATCTAGAGCATCAATACTCTTCTCTAGTTCACCAAGATAGCTTGCACAGAATTGGGGGAAAGAGTGATCTTCCACATCCTGAGCTATCTGTTCACTGGCCTCAAGAAGATTATCAAGCTTAGGCGGCGTAAGTGGAGAGCTCGCAATATGCCTTCCCATGTGGGAACAAGCTGAAAGAAGAATGAAACAAGGAATTAAGAGTGATGATTTTTTCATGCATTCTCATCGGTTGCCCGACAAGAATGCTTGAAAATTTTCGTTAAGATGCTGAAATTAGATGAAGCGACCCATAACCATGAAACCAAGCTGAGTAGTTTCAGTACGGATGTTTCTTTCATCAAGTGTGCGGATGAAAGGGAGAATCGTCCAGTTACGAACTGGTGAGTAACCTACACCAACAGAAGTATAAGAGTGGTAACGCTTAAGATACGACTGATTACGATACTTTTCATTCGCTGAATCTTTTGGATTACGGCGCTGAAGATCTAGCTCATAACCAACCTGAGCATTCCATTTATCGTTGAACGTATAGTTTAAGATATTTCTGAAAAGAAGACGGTGACGAACGTTTTTCGCCTGATTGTCGTAATCATAATAGGAGAACTGAGTCCAGTGAAGGAGACGAAGTTCAGGACGGATCGCCCAGTTAACCTGTTGCTGATAAACGTAGAAACGATCTACGAGTTCTCTTCTATGTTTGTTACCAAATGGTACACGGTAAGTAGCGATATGAGCATAGTTAAAAGTTGGCTTGGCAATGAATGTATACTGACCACCGAAATCCCAGTCATCCGCCATCACAGCGTTGTCATCCATTCCAGGTCTGAGTTCTTTACGGTCACCCATTGGAGTGATCATTCTTGGAGTCATGACAAAATCAAGTGCTCCCACTGTTCTGAAACGAAGATTCAAAGAGTGATACATGGCCGTAGGAACAATGTCCTGAGTACCATCATCAAGAGTCTCATTATTATCCATACGTTTTAAGTTCGGGCCTGTCGCGAAGTTGAAGTAGTTCAATCTCGTGCGAGCTTTAATCTTTTCCCAACTGAATGATGAAACTGTTGTTGAAGTCGTATTTGCCGGAGCTGATGGAATTGTTTCTATCACCTGAGCGTAGGCCTGGGTACATACGAGGAGCAGAAGCAAAAACGATTTCATGAGTGATGGTCCTGAAAAAATGTTGATGTTGATATGGTCTATCCAAGAAACCTTAGACATTAAAGTGAAAAGTTAAAAATCCCTTTACTCCTGACAAAATCTTCACAGTCGGTGCCAAGATGAAACCAAAAAATGCGAATTTCATTTTAATTTGTAAGGAATTTTACTTAGACAAAATCAAAAAGGGCTATTTAGGCCCCAATTTTCGAGCTCGGAAATCAAGAAGATAGGGCCCTCATAATAATTGTCCGGGACGTCCACCCATTTGGATCGTGACATTCGGTCAGCCTCTTCGTATTAACCCGTCTGTAAATATTACCTACCTCGGAGGGTTCCGGATGAAATTAGCTATCGTCTTATTATTGGTATCTATCTCTGCTTTCTCGGCAGATCTTAAGCTCAAAGATTACCAGTGGACTGTTTCAGATATCGCTACTCGTGGTCTGAAAAAAGAGTCTTTGTTCTCATCTATGGACAGAGATTTTGTTAAGCCTAGCAAATCTATCTGCTCAAACCGTGCTCTTATGTGGGCAAACGATTTCAAAAATAATCTCAATATCGACACTGCTAAAATCTTCCTTTTCTACACTAAGAAGAAAGGCGACATGAGCCTCAAGACTTGGTGGTACCACGTTGCTCCTGTTGTTAACGAGAACAGCAACCTTTGGGTTATGGATGCAGGATTTGGTTCATGGATTAGCTCTCCTCTTACTAAAGAGCAGTGGCTATTCAAATTTGCTAATTCAAATAACTGTAAAGAGATCAACGCTAATGAGACTGAACTTGTTGAGATGATTTTCAATGGTCAGGTTTTCCCTCACCAGACTTCATACGGTTACTATGACTGTTATTATAAGATCACTCCGCACACAATCTGGACTCCGGAAGTTCTAGCTACGAACCTTCTTGGAAGAGATTCAGACGGCAGACCAGCTCGTATGGAAAGACATGAAATCAACTCAAATGAGCTTTACCAGGCTTGTCTTGAAGCTACGACAACATCTATCGGCTATGCGATGGGTGCGAATAAGAAAGAATGTAAGCGTTACGCTGGCTACGAAGACTAATCAAAATCAAAGCATACCGTTGAGGGGAGTTCACTCCCCTCAATCACTCTCTCAAAAATTTCAGAGTTTTATTCCAGGCAACTTCAGCATCTTCTTTGTTATAAGTTTTGCGTTCGTCACAAAAAAATCCATGATCTGAATTTTCAAAGATGCTCACCTCGAAAGGAACCTTCGAAGATGTGAGCTTCTGCTCTATCGCTCCGATGTCGTCATGAGAAATACTTACGTCCTGTCCTCCAAAGAAGAAAAGACACTTCGATTTAATAGATCCCAGATCATTTAAAATAGGCGTGAGACCGATTCCATCTCTTGGATGAACCATTCCCCCACCGTAGAAAGATACCATCTTTCTTACGCTAAGTTTGGTTGCAGAGAGGGTCGAAGCAAATCCTCCTACACAGAATCCCAGAGTGTTGATGCTTTTTGTATCTGCAGTCGGTAGGTCTTCCAGAAAATTGATAGTGGCGCGGACATCTTTAATGATGCCATCGTTTGTGAGTTTACCAAGAAGAGGCATGATGTCCTTACGTTCTCCGTAAGGCACTTCAATCCGTCTACCAAAACGATGGTATATGTCTGGAGCCGCTGCCAGGAATCCTTCCTGCGCAAGACGATCGCATATACTTTGAATGTGATGATTCACTCCGAATGCTTCCATCAGGACGATGACAACAGGAGCTCTTTCTTTTGAGGCGGGGCCTGAAACGTAAATATCCATTAAGCTGTTAGAAGCTTCACAAGTGAGAAATTTACCAGTCGTCATGTAATCTCCGGGATCAGCAGCTTGAGAGCTTTAGGGACAACTCTGAAGTAAGCAGGTGTGGTCGTTTTAATATCTCCGTCCACATCGATGTTAAATTTCCTGCGAGTTTCGATTTTAAGCTCACGCGCAGAAAGAAGTGTGATGTCCTGATCTTTTTTATAATGACCAGTCATGAATGATTTTATCAGAAGAAAACCATTCCACCATCTTTTAACTTCCGTACTTAACAAATGAAGTTTCCCATCATCAAGGCTTGCATTGTGCTTGATAGTCATGCCAGCACCATAATGTTTTCCATTGCAGATTGAAATCTGCCATGACTTCGTAGGAACCGCGATTTTTTTATCAGTTGTGATGACCGCCCTGAAGGGATTCATCTTTGTTGCGAGCTGAATGGCCGTCAGAATGAAAGCGAACACGCCAAGATGCTTTTTCAGTTTTTTTGAAACTCTCAGATTGACCTCCGTACTGAGTCCCAGTCCCGCAACATTCACGAACAAGATGTTGTTTACTTCACCAAGATCAATATCAATCACTTTGCCTGTTCGAAGAAGCTCCAGACTCTTCCCGATGTCCTGGGGAAGATCGTAGTGTCTTGCCAAATTGTTGGCCGTCCCCAAAGGGATGACAAGCAGAGGGATTTTTGTTTCTTTTAAAGCAGCGAGAGAATAATTGACTGATCCATCGCCACCACCAATAACCACCGCATCTGCTTCATCTTTATACTTTAGAATGATTTTATTTGGATCATCGTCGGAACTCTGCGTATCCTGATTCAGGATTGAGAAACCCTGTTCTGTCAGAGCAGTCGTCACTTGATCCCGCAGGACAGCGCCATTCCGGGCGTGTGAATTAATAAAAAGAAGAACTTTTTTATGAACCGGTCTTTCAGTATTATTCATTTATCAGACCTTCACTTTGGGAGAATTCATCCGGATATCCTCGATCATCTTGATCAATTTATGCGTATTCGTAACAAAGAAATTAAACTCGCAATCGTTACGGGAGATCTCACTCAGCGTGCAAGAAAAGAAGAGTTTCTCGCGGCCAGGGAGTTTATGTCATCACTGAACTCGCCACTATTTGTAGTGCCAGGCAATCATGATGTCCCTCTCTATAATCTATTTTTAAGGTTTTTTAGTCCCTATAAGAAATTCTTAAGGTACCTCGGACCGTTCGCACAAAACTATTATGAAGACGATGATGTTGCGGTGTATGGAATGTGGACGACGAACAATTTCAAGGTTCAGTCTGGGAAATTACACAAAAAAAATCTTAATCAGTTAAAAGAAAAATTTGATGCTGTACCTGCGCATAAGATCAAGTTCATTGCCTGTCACCATCCTGTGACAGAGGATAAAAATTTGCATCAGGTGCTCGCAGTACGCCCACATTTCATTCTATGGGGTCATGAACATCAAAGTGGAGTCATTAAAAAAGAAAATACACTCATGCTAGCTTCCGGAACGTCTGCTTCCAGCAGAACAAGGACTGAAGCGAACAGTTTTAATTACATTACAATTGAAGGTCAAAAGGCCGTGGTTGAAATTTATCGACATTCCAAACTGCTCAAAGCATTTGAAGTTATCGATCGCCAGGAATTTGATATTTAAATTTTTACTAAAGATATGGAAAGAAGAGGAGGACATATAGTCCTCCTCATAAAAAGATCAGGCAGCTTTTTTATTCTGTTGATCGCGGAAAGCGTTGATATCCACAACGTTCGAAGCACCCTGGCCTTTAGATGCCATTAGCTTTGCGTGGTTCTGAGCTTTCAGTTCTTTCTTCGTAAGTTTCTTTTTCTGACCATTACTACCGTGTTTATTCGACATACGTACCTCCAAATAAAGAGCACATCTCACTATGAGAGCTTAAAGACATATCGACCTTTTGGCCAAGAAACTTGAGTTCTTTTATCAACAATAACTTAGCGTATTTCCCCCTCATTTCCATAAGTTGGAAGCCTAATTACCCTATCGATCTTTGGAACATAGTTGTATCATGTGAAGATGTCAGACAACCCCATCGAACACAAAATTGATAATTCCATAGCGGCCATCTGGTCGATGATGCTTCCTGGTCTTGGTCAGTTAATGAAAAATCAAATCATGCCAGGAATTCTCTGGGCCTTCTGTACAGGCTTTGGTTACTTCGCCTTCTTCTGGCCAGGTTTAATCATTCATGGGCTATGTATACTTGATGCTGCTTTCAACAAAGGTGAAAATTCCTGGATTGGAATTGATACACTACCAAAGAAATTAATTTTCGCATCGCTTGTGATAATGCTCATAACATACATCGTAATTCGCAACTTCTAAACTCATGTTACTAATCCTCACCAACTAAGTGAGGTAATACATGAAAGTTTTATTGTCTCTGGCCCTTCTCTCTTCCTTCTCAGCATTTTCTCAGACGATTACTTTGAGTGATTTTAAATATCCGGTTGAGGATATTAAAACGAAAGGACTCACTAAAGAGTCTCTCTATCAAAGTATGAATCGTTCTCTTGTTCGTCATCAGGATTCAATCTGTTCAAACCGTGCTCATATGTGGGCCTACGATTTTGAAAGAAAGCATCAGGTGACTTCGCCAAAAATCTTTTTATTTTTCACACCAAAGAACAGTCATACTGGTGGAAGAGTGACAGGAATCAATTGGTGGTATCACGTATCACCTATGGTGAATGAAGGCGGCCAGTTCTACGTGATGGATGCGGGCTTCCCTGGCAAAGTAAAAACGCCACTTCTTATGAAGGATTGGCTAACTACATTCACGGGAAAAGATTCTGTGTGTAAGGAGATTCTGGAAGGTGAAGATGATTTAATATCTTTGATCTACATAGAATCATCATTCCCTCAGACAACAAAATACGGAAAGTATGATTGTTATTATAAAATTACGCCAGCGGGTTACTGGGTACCTGGACAAGTTGCCAAGAACATTCTCGGCAAGGATGAATCAGGCAGACCAGTTCGTTTAGAGCGTGACCAGATTAACAAGGACGAAGTTTTTGAAGCATGTCTTGAAGCTTCAACAACTCCTATGGGCTGGGCATGGGGTAATGGTTACAGTAAGTGCAACTATTACATGTCGCACGGGATTCTTTAGAAAGCTACCTGAGTATACTCACATCGCTTCCATGACTCCCAGGCCGTGTTGTCTTTCTTCATATCGTAGTGACGATTAAGTCCCGGTAGAGCAAGCCACACGGTCGGAGTATCTTTTAATTCAATAATCATTCTCATCGAAGCACCTGAATTCTGTTCGTAAACTTTGCGATCAGCATTCCATTGTGCCGTACCCGGATTGATTGAGTGAGTATCACCAATTCCAGGGATTTCCGGAGAGAAAATCCAAGAATCATTTTTTGACATATGAGGGAAGTTTACAACATGAAACTCTCCCCATGTTCTCCCCTTCACTTCAGCAACTGCCTGCTGATAAATTTCTTTGAATTCTTTTTCCTGCTCGGGTGTTAATTGATCGAGCATTTTGAACAACGCATACTCATTTACTTCCCATTTCTCAAAGACAAGTTCAAGAAGATGTCTGTACACGGGAAGGGCCTTCGATGAATCTTCTGAAGTAAGCGTCCAATTCTGGAACTCAGGAGCATTCAGGTATTTTTGAATTTTCGGGAGAAAAAATCTCGCATCAACTACCTGGGTATCACACTGGATATTTTTGAAACTCTCAAGGTCCTGCTGCTTCTGAAGCATTTCATCGATTCTATAACCACGAAATGAGTAACTATAACCTCGACCACCATAGAGTTTTGCATCTGACGGGAAGTGACGGTTGTTGGCTGAGTACACGTAGTTTCTCTTCGGCTTCATGACATGTGGTCTTTCATCAGGAGTGAGGTATTCCGGATTGAGAAACTCCTCAAGGGACATCACAGGAACGCCCAGTGGAAGCTTTCCAACATGTTTATAAGTACGACCGACCAGACGATATCCAATGTCACCCTTGGCATCAGCAAAGACAAAATTCCAAGAAGGAATTCCAATTTCTGAAATGAGCTTATCCATTTCAGCAACGTTCTGAACCTTAAAAAGATCAAACATCGGATAAAGCTCTTCTGGCTTCAAAGTAAAACCAGTCCAGCGAAGAACAAGCTTATGAGCACTCTCAATATCCAGAGGAAGAATACGATGACCTGTTTTTAGTTTTTCAAATGTCTTGAAGAAAAAAGGAATCTGCATGAACCAGAATTTGATTTTCACCGTAGGTCGAATGGTTTCAATCTGGTCTTCTTTAATGTCTTTAACGAATACTGTATCAGCTGAATTGAGATATGAGTTTGTGAGTCCCCAAGCAACCTTGCCGTTTGTCCCACTCGCAATGACCGGAACACCAGGAACACTTCCTCCCATCACACTGACATCTGGAGTTTTGAGGTTAATCCAGTACCAGAACATAGGAGTCTTTAAATCAAGGTGAGGATCGTTAGCAAGCATGGCGTATCCATTCTTCGACTTAGCTTTACTCACAACCCAGTTATTTGATCCAGACTCTTTACCAAAGAGAAAAGGAAAATCTCCCCACAGTTTCATCGGATGAGATTTGTCATCAGTGCTTACAACTGTCTTGCCCTTTTCGTATTCGCCTTCTTTCAGGATGGTATTTTCCCACGGCATAAGATCTTCATTGAAGAGATCAGCTGTATCCTTGCCGAATTTTTCTTTTAGTTTTTCTTCTTCGAAGTCACGGAAGAATGTTTTTCTTGTCTGGTCAAAAGACTGAAGAAGGAGAACAAGCAAACTGTGTTTTGGTTCCCATTTTTCCGGTTCATAATTTCTATCTTTGAACTCAGTTGAGTTTTTGCCAGTTTTGAAACCTTCGTTCACGCCATCCGCGTAAATCTCAAGCCATTTCTTTTTTTCGGCCGGAAAGTCATTCCAAAGTTTTTCAGCGACTGAAGGAAGATCAAGAAGTCTCATCATGAGATCTGATTTCAGTTGAGAGAATCCAATAACCTCAGCATTTCTTCCTTCTCCCACTCGACGAAAAAAATCCATTTCCCAGGCACGATCCTGCCCGTGATTTAATCCGAAACAATAATAGAAACCTTCAAGTGAAGTTGTCTTCACATGAGGGATATTCATCTGATCGTAAGTTGTTTCGCAATTATAGGGAGTCGCTGCTTCCGCAGAAGATAAGAAAAGGGACAGAAAAAAGATGATCATGTTATTCCAGGCGTGAGCGGAGTTGATTGATAAAATAGAATTTAATTTCCGGAGAGACATAATCATAACCGGACATGAGTTCATTTTCGATTAAGAGAATGTCATCAACTGAAAGCGAATAGTAACCTGGTCTTTCCGACCAACCGTTGTTCCACTTTCTCTTTGGATATTTAATGGGAGAATAAGAACCCGCGCGAACAGCATAGTACATGAGACGAGCTTGCTTATAAGCACCAGTCTTCTCAATACATGTTCTTAGTTCAAGATCAGAATCATAACGATCTTGTTTATTACCACCGGCCCAGAAATACATATCGTGTACTAGACAACAGTGTTTCCACTGTTCCGGATTCTCATTTGTGCCTTCGGCATAGTTTGTACAATAGTCGGTTTCGAATGAAGATAATTGTGAATCACCTGCAAAAGATGAAAGATTTACAAACAAACAGATGATTATTAATACAGATTTCATAATATCCTCAACACAATCTAAATAGTGTTCTTGTCCAAGCTTATCAGGTCATATCCGACTTCCGAAATCCTTTTTTTCTGTTAGATTCCGGCAGCGCGATTTTCTAAAAAGGAGTTTCCAATGTTTAAGAAGCTATTCGCATTTTCAATGATCTTTTGTTTCCTTGTTGTTAACGCTAACGCCGTAACAAACAACAACTTAAAGGCAGCGTTTGACGAATTAAACTATGCGTTGTCTGTAGACTGGGATCAAAAAGACCAGAACTTCTACAAGTCACAAATGGACAAATTCAACTCTACACTTTCAGCTCTTCAAGCTCAGGGCATGACGAATCAAGAGATGATTGATTTCACTCTTTCTCACTTGAAAGATGCAAAAGCTCAGAAAGACCTTCAGACTGCTCTTACTATGGTTCAGATCAACAGAATGAGCCCTAAAGAAGCTCAGAAGTATGTCACTGATGTTATGAACAAGTCTTACAGCCGTGGCGCAAGCTGGGGTGGCGAAGTGATCGTTGGAGCAATTGTTCTTGTTCTTATCGTTGCAGTTGCTGCAATCGTTGCTGGTAAAGCACGTGTGAACGAAGATGAAGCATGTTACGAAGTTTATACTTGTGATGACTACTGTACAGGTAACTTCTGTTACGAAGACTGTTACTACGAGTGTGTTAACTAATGAGTTGATTCATAAAAAGAAGGCCCTCTACAGGGCCTTTTTTTTATTATGGCATTGTTACTTTGAATAATTTTGAAAATCTCGTCCAGGCCCCATCCACTCTTTCATTATACAGACCACACCCGACGAGAGTATTTCCTTCAAAGAAGAATTCACCACTCAACATCATGTAGTGCCTATCAG
>JBEIQF010000220.1:0-5887 GCA_040376635.1 Halobacteriovoraceae bacterium | reverse complement strand
TGCATGCTGGTGTTGAGGCTATTCCTGCCAAAGTCAAAATGCCTGAGGTCTGGATCCTCGGCTCCAGTGATTTTGGAGCGATGCTTGCCGGAGATCGCGGTCTTCCTTATGCTTTTGCCCAACACTTCTCGCAACTACCGGCCCTCGAAATCATTCGTCTTTATCGAGAATACTTCCGTCCATCAAAATGGCTTTCAAAACCACATGCAATGCTCGGAGTGCATATCATTTGTGCCGAGACTGATGAAGAGGCCTATGAACTCTCCCTTTCAAGTGATCTGCAATTTTCTTTGTTTGTCGGGAGTGGAAAAAGCATTCCTCTTCCGAGTGTAGAAGAAGCAAAGGCCTATCCTTACACTGCTGAAGACTGGAAACAAGTCCGCGCCGGCTCAATGCCTAAGTTCATCGGCTCTCCTGAAACCATGAGAAAGAAGCTTGAACCATTCACGCGCTCAGGTATCGTTGATGAACTCATGATTCTTTCCATGATCTATGATCAGAACAAGAGAAAGAAATCCTATGAGCTCATCAAGAATATTTTTTCTAATTAGTAATCCGTGATCTCTCTCTGGAGATTATCTGTTTGATTTGAATCCGAAACTGTGAGTTTCACAAGTCTATCAAAGCATTCATTCCAACCCTCACGGCATTCTTCTGCTGACGTTTTATCCGGAAAGCCATTTGCCTTGATTGTGATATCTGTTCCACCAAGCATGTCCTGAAACTCAATGGTAGTCTGCATATCCTGGAACATAATCTTGCCTGTGGGATTTTTCACGGAATCAATCATGACAAGGCGTTTTTCAGGGACGATCTCTTTAATGTATCCCGTACAAACCCACACACCATCTTTATTCTTGTGTTCGTATCGGTAGTGACCGTTTTGTTTTGCCTCAAATTGCGGCACAGTGAGCGACATCCCTTCCGGCGCCATCCATTCTTCCATGAGTTCTTTTTGAGTGAAATAGCGATAAAGCTCTTCGCTCGCCTTTGGAATGAATCGAGTGAGATTAATGTTATTGTGAAACATAGAGACCTCCCGTTTGGGAAAGTCTAAGTGAGGTCTTTCTGCTTTTCAACGAAGGTTGCGCAAGTCTTGACTATAATGCGATGGATATCTTTCTTCTCATTCTCATCTTGAGTATTCTCAATCAGTTTAAGCCCACTCTCGAGCTGGAGAATGAGACCTTTCAGATCATGCTTTAACTTACTCTCATAATCACTGGAGTTGGTTTTCATATTCCTGACTTCCCAGCTCTTGAACGAGTGCGTTTTCTTTGTTTTTCTTATTACCGACATGCTTATAGAACTGACGTGTTGAGATCTGAAGATCCTTCATCACAGTTGTGACGTTTGCATTTGATTTCATGACTTCAGAAATGATGTTCTTCCTGAATTCGTCAGTAACAGCATCAAGGCCTTTCTCTAAAGACTCTTTGATCCAGAATGACAAATCGCGGGTAACAGGAGTCGTCTCTGCTTTATTGAGATTGATGAATGTCTTGAAATCGGTTTCTGTAACTTTACCGCCATTCAAATTCAGACAGTACTCAGTGAATCGCTTCACTTCACGTGTATTGCCTTTCCAGTCGTATTGAGAAACCATTTCCTTAACTTTTGCATCGAGGAAAATTTTCTTCTGCGTTTTATTGAAGAATTTCATGATAGGAGCAACATCACTTGTGCGCTCACGAATCGGCGAAAGCTCAAGCATCGTGCCGCAAAGACGCTGTAAGAGATCCAGGCGGAATCGGCCTTGAGCAACGAGTTCAAATAAGTTTTCATTTGAAGCAGCAATCAGGCGGAATGAACTCTCAACCATTCTTTCAGCACCAACGGGATAGAATTTCTTCTCTTCCACGGCCTTCAGGAGTTTTGCCTGCATATCAAGGGACATCGAATTGATTTCATCTAAAAATAATATTCCGTTATCAGCTAGCTTAAGCTTACCAGTCTTGGCATTCACTGCACCCGTGAATGATCCTTTCGTATGACCGAAGAGTTCGCTCTCAAGAAGCTCTTTAGGAATCGAAGCACAGTTGATCGCAACGAACTCACCTTTGAGTTTTGCTTCTTCATGAAAAAGTTTTGCCACCTCAGACTTACCTGTTCCGGTTTCACCCGAAATGAGTACATTTGATGACTGCATGAGGCCTTTAAAGGCGCGCTTGATATCATTTTTGAGATTTGTATCTACTGTTACATATTTGTCTGTGAAAACAGTTTCAGAAAGAACCGGCTGATCCTTCAGAAGGATATCGTTGATGATCTGGTGAATAGAATCTGCGAGAACACCTTTTGAATAAAAAATATCGCAACCAGCTTCATAACATTTTTCAATCACTGACTCTTCATCGTGGTTACTTACAACGACAGTCTTCGCTCCCGTCTTTTTGAATGGTTCAATTAAAGACAAACCAAGAAGTCTCTCTTCAAGATCGAGATCGATAATAACGAGATCCGGTTTTTCAGAAAGAAGCTTCATTCCCTCTTTCGCCGATGATGCAAGAAGGGTCTGATAACCAGTCCCTAGGTTCTGTTTTACAAGGCGAGAGACGAGAATATCGTCATCAATAATCACAACTTTCATAATTCACATTCCGTAAATCGAGTTTTTCGTTTCGTAAAAGATTATTACCTGCTTTTTGTTTGATTTGGAGATATCTAACTGATTTCTGTAAGAATTACATCCTGCCCAATAACGGCACAGTCCTTGTACATAGGGTGTCATCGAACGCTTTCCTAACATACTTTAAACAGGAGAAAAGTCCATGAAAACTCAAGCGCTTCCCCCTATGTTCCTACTGGCCCTTGGCCTATCAAACGCGTACGCGCTACCGGATCCTTCAAAAAATACTGCCCTTTTAGAGAAGACAGTATCCATGAAAGGCATCGGTCCCATCATGAGAGATTCTGATGATGACAAGATTATCTATGTGAAGCCAACAGACCTTCAGGTCATCGGCGAGTTCTATCAAACATCGAGAGGAATTGATTGCAAAAATCTTCATGAATTCGGGAAGAAAGTTTACGACATCATTTCTGATCCAAAAGAAATTAAAAAAGCAATTGATGAAAATACATATGTCTCTGCTATGTTCCAGGCGGAAGTCGCCAATCGTACCCGCTTCTTAACCATTTCATCCAAGATCCAAAATCTCCGTCTGGAAACGGAGCAAATGAAGAAAGACAACATTGAACTATATTCTGAGTACACAGCAGCTTATCAGGAAAAAGAAATTGCAAAAGAAGAATACACTCAGGCCGATACTAAATATGGAACAGTTCGTTCTCTCATGATGAAAGAGCTTACAACTGCAACGAGTGAAGCAGATAGGGCAATCATAAAAGCTAATTATGAAGAGGAAATGAAAGAAAGCCTCGCAAATCTTAAAAATGCAGCAATTAACAGAGATGCTGCAAACAAAAGATATATCGCCGCACTTAAAGGCTGGGGACCTTATAAAGAAACACTATCTGAAATTAAAAAACTTGAAACTGATCTTATGGATAGTCTTGAAAAGTTAACTAAAAAATCAAAACAGGAATTTGAAGACTCACAGGATTTACATAATACACTTCAAAAGAAGGTTGTTGGTAAAGCAACTGCCGGATATAGCATTTCAACGAACGAGAGAGTGAATCTTCTGCAGGAAAGAATTAAAGAAGCTGGGCTGGATTATAGTGTGAGACCACTGGAAGTCTTCAACGTAAAACTTAATCCATCAATCATGAAAATTGATGCTGAAGTTAAAGATCAGTTCAATGATGCCTACAAGCTAGTAGGATACGAAGTTGATTCAAAAACTCAGATTACTCTGGGTACTAAAAAAAGAATGATGAAATTCAAAGGGACGACAGTCGAACAAGCGGGAGAGACTACGCAAGAACTTGAGCATGAAGTGACAGAATTCGATAACAGCGTGGGTGCTGCACAAGCATTTGAGATGGCCGTAACAATCGGTGGCTACTGCGGAGAACCTACAATTGTAGAAAAGAAAATCCCTCTTACAAATGCTGAAGGTCAAACGACGGTAACAACTATTAAATACCCTGTGTTCACTCCACCAGGCGATAAAGTCCTCTACGCACAAAACGTGCCACTGACTTATAACTATTACGAGCAAGCTCAACCTATTAAAGGTCATTGTCGTCTGGATATCAGTCAGACTTCAGATTACGTTCGCGATCATGGGAAGAAAAAAAGTGGTGGATTCTTCAGTCGTAAGACTAAGAGCTGGGACAACACAAAACATGACTATGACAAAGACATGGGTATGAATTGCGAATTAACGCAAAAACCAATTGGTTCAAGTCCGGAAGAGTCAGCATTGATTAATTCAGCAATGGAGAAATCACTCTACCAGGATATGTACAGCATGTTCCTTGCTTCATACGCGAAGGATTTCAAAATCATTCCTTTGTCACCAACTGAACTTGGAGAAGACAGTAAATTTTTCGATAAAATCGGTACTGGAGTGATGAACCTATGTGGACAGAATAAATACTGTGAATTCGGAAGTGTGGTCCTCAAGTCAATGGATGATCTTGTTGGCTCAAGACACTCTGGAAAGTCTTCAAGCAAGCAGACTATTACAGGGACTATTAAAAAGGACTTTGCCTTGACTGGATACCTCGTGTCTGAAGGCTCAGCAAATGTTCAACTGAAAGTTTGTGCTGAAAGCTCAGCATGTAAGAAGGCAGAATAATATGAAAAAACTACTTGGATTAATCGCACTTATCGTTCTCGCTCTGGTTATCTTCGAAGCTCCTGAGAAAATGGAGATCTCCAAAGCAGAGGTGAAACAACGGGAGGAGGTAAAAGCCCTCCCCGTTTCTCAAGCAGTGAAAGAAGCAACTGCACTTGTAGAAGAACTGAAAAAAACTGGCACTGATCTTGAAGTTAAAGAGGCAAGAAAAGAATTTAAAACGTCTCTCAAGCACTTCAAGGAGGTCACAGATAACTACAATGAAAAAGCAATTGCAGGAGCAGTAACTCCGGAAGATGAAAAACAGTACCAGGTAAGCATGGAGAAATCGCTTAGAGACTTCAAGGTTTACCAGGACGCAGTATTTAAAGAAATGAACACAACTAAGGAAATATAAGATGAAACACTTTTTAACTGCATTGGCGATGATCCCATCATTCGCCTTTGCCCAAAACTACATCGCTAAAGAAAATAATGGGAAGCTTGATGTGTATCCGACAAAAGGAACCATCTCTCTTTCAAGATCAATGAATGGAAACAGCTGCTCACACCTGAGAATGATTCTTGAGCAGAATGAATCTTCTTCGCTTCCTCAGGAAGAGATTCAGAAGACAATCGACATGGTGGATGGAAACAAACTAGGAGCTGATTGGGGAACACCAGTTGTCATGATGCCCTGGTATTTTAACGGCGTGAATGTGAATGAACTGAAGGCCGAAGTTTCTGCAGATATGGGAAGAAATGTATCAGAAATCAATGTTATCCACCCTGATCTTGAAAAAGCAGAATTGGGTCGTAAAACGATCGTTTTGGATGACAGTAATGTCTTTGTTCATGCATTGAAAAAATATAACAAGGGAATGGGCACGATTCAGGTGAATATTAATGGATCGAACTATCTACGGGTTCAGGGACGAATCGCTTATTGCGCATTTTATGAAAAAGCTCTGTCAGTAGAGATGACTTATGTGAGTTCATTTAAGAGTAGAAAAGAAGCTCCTGCAGATACTGTGAATACCCTTCACAAATACTACACGGATGTCTCTTCAGCATGGAAGAAAGAAGAGAACAAGAATTGGGCAAATGATATGCACAAGCTCCTTCAAATCGGTGTCATCCTGAAGGATAAAGCAACGGACAAGAAACTTTCCAAGCTTATTAATCTCAATGAGGCGTTC
>JBEIQF010000250.1:0-5242 GCA_040376635.1 Halobacteriovoraceae bacterium | reverse complement strand
AGTTTCATGAACTTAAATTTAGGAAGGGCCTTCTTCAATTTCGTCATGTCGGCCTGAGTATAATATTGGTACTGATTACGAAGTTCGAGAGGCCTATCGATAAACTTGATTTGCGGCTCACGGTCCATAGATGCATAAGTCGCTTTCACAAGATCATGGAAGCTTCTCGCCTCACCTGTTCCGAGATTATAAATTCCGCTGATCGCTGGTTTCTTTTTGCCAGCAGCAATGAGTTCAATCATCGCTCTAACTACATCTTTCACGTAAACGAAGTCACGAAGCTGTTCACCATCCTTGTAATCATCACGATGAGACTTGAAGAGTTTTACCTCGCCCACGTCTTTGATCTGATTAAAAGACTGAAACACCACTGAGCTCATCTTGCCCTTGTGATATTCGTTCGGACCGAAAACGTTGAAGAACTTCACTCCGAACCAGACTTTTGGTTTTTTCTTTTGTTTTAAGATCCACTCATCAGACAGTTGTTTTGAGTAACCGTACTTATTGAGCGGCTTGAGTGATGGAACACCTTTATGATCATCTGAATAGCCTTTCTCACCATCACCGTAAGTTGCTGCTGAAGAAGCATAAACGATCGGGATATTTTTTGCTGCTGCCAGAGCCAGAAGTTTGTTCGTGAATTCAGTGTTGTTCTTGTAGAGGTAATCCATATCGAGTTGAGTTGTGTCTGAACACGCACCCATGTGATAGATCGCCTTGATGGCCCCAGCAGGCTTCTTCCAGATTGCGTGAGCAAAAAGATCTTCCACCTGAACGAAAGATTCGTATTTAAGGCCTCGAAGGTTCTTCCATTTGTCTCCGCTCTCGAAGTGATCGCAAAGCATAATATCCTGCTCGCCACGGTCGTTAAGCTCTTTCACAATTACGCTGCCGATAAAACCAGCGGCACCAGTCACTAAAATCATTGAAATTCCTCTAAAAGTTGAACCCTTTTATCTTAGATCAATTCAGTGGCGTCCGTCGATAAACTGATTAAGGCAGCTATGTGTCAAATATCACTTGTAAAAGCCCTACTTTTGACCTAAAAAATCACATCTATTTCTAAGGAGTTTTATGAACGTCGACGGCTGGAAGATCGAAGAGTTTTTTCACAACAAATATGCCCAGGGTTTCAAGGTAAAAGCACACCTTCATACTGAGCAGACGAAATATCAGAAGATCGACGTTTACGATACTGAGGCGATTGGTCGCCTTCTCCTTCTTGATGGCAAGACCATGGTTTCTGATGCAGACGAGTTCGTTTATCACGAAGTTGTTTCTCACATTCCTTATATGGTTTCTCGCTCATGCAAAAAAGTTCTCATCATCGGTGGTGGTGATGGCGGTGTTGTTCGTGAATTCGTGAAGCACCCTGATATTGAGAGAATCGATCTCGTTGAAATCGATGAGCGCGTAATTGAAGTTTCTAAAATTTATTTCCCGGATTGCACATCTGGTCTTTCAGACAAGCGCGTACGCGTTCTTCCTGAAGATGGATTTGCTTTCATCAAGCGTGCAAAAGCTGAGTACGATATCATCGTGGTTGATTCAACTGACCCGGTTGATTTTGCTTCAGGTCTTTTCACTGATGAGTTCTACCAGGACGTGTACAATGCACTCACTGAAGAAGGCATCATGATGAACCAGACTGAAAATCCGTTCCTTGATGAATTCGGTATCAAGAATATCTACAACAACATGAGAAAAGTGTTCCCGGTTGTGAACTCTTTCAATGCTCCTATGTTGATCTACCCTGGAGTTTACTGGACGTTCGGTTTCTCTTCTAAGAAATACCGCCCGACAGATCTGAACCCGGCTAAGATGTCACACATGACTGCTCTACAGAGATCACTCAAGTGGTACAACATGGACTGGCACAAGGGCACATTCTCTATTTCTAACTTTCATAAAAATATGATTGGTCAGGAGTAATATGAGCGACATGACTAAAGAACCACGCTTAATTAAAGAAGTTGAAGGTCTCGAGCATGCACGTGCATTTATCGGCACACAGTATGCTGAAGCGATCTTCTCTCACTCTACTCACATCATTGGTTTCTGCTTTGATGGTACGACTTCATTCCGTCCGGGAGCTCGTTTTGCTCCGGGTGCGATACGTGAAGCTTCATACGGTTTAGAGGACTACTCTCCGTACCTCGATAAAGATACGCAAGACTACAACATCATCACGATGGGTGATCTTCCTGTGTATCCTTCGAAGTGGCACATCACGAATGATTTCTTCATGGATATGACGAAGGATCTCGATCTTAAAAAAGACGAAATCAAATTCGTTACTCTTGGTGGAGAGCACTCGATCTCTTACGGCCCGATTGTTACTTACTTAAAAAATTATCCTGATATGGTTCTTGTTCACTTGGATGCTCACACAGATCTTCGTGACGGCTATCTTGAGGAAAAATACTCACACGCTTCTATCATCCGTCGTGTGCTCGATCACTTCACTCCTAAGAATCGTCTTATCCAGTACGGAATCCGCTCTGGACCAAGACAAGAGTTCAACTGGATGAAAGAGAACAAGACTCTTGCGACGTCTCTTAAAGAGTGTTGCGAGTGGATTGAAGGCATCGATGATAATCGTCCGATCTACCTGACTCTTGATCTGGATTTCTTTGACCCTGGATTCTTCCCTGGCACAGGCACTCCTGAAGCTGGCGGAGAAGACTTCCACGGCTTCATGAAAATCCTGAAGATCCTCAATAAGAAAAACTTCGTTGGAGCAGATATCGTAGAACTAGCTCCTATGCTTGATTCAACAAACAACTCTGCTTGTTTTGCTTCAAAAGTTACTCGCGAAATCATGCTCGCGATGAATAAATAATATTGTGAAAGAGGGGCACCTGCCCCTCTTTGTTCTCACTCCTATCCGGTCTGAAAAATTCATTAACTTTCGTTTAATAAAAGCCTGAAGAAAAATTGTATAAACTCCTGTTATTGCTACCTTTAAGAATTCTTTAGAAGTCTTGTGAATTTCCTATTTTGGAGTCCTTTAGACTGTGAACTCACTTACACGGAGTACACATTACATGCGCAAGCTCACTCGTCTTGAGGCCAATAAAGAAGTCAGAAGAGTCCTTAATCGTCACGGTGTAGACCTTGGGTATTGTCAGTACTCTGTTGCAGGTGCAGATATCAGACTCTGTGGATGGCTGTGTAAGCACGATTCGTCCGATTTTAGCGGCACCATGATTGAAGGGATGATTCAGGAATTTATGAGAGTCCTTCCGGGATTTACGATCTCAGGGGCCTTCGATAACTGGAGTTTCTCTTCAGATCACGTCACTTATCTCGGTGAGAAAGAATCTAAAGAACAAAGTTCATACTTTGAAGAGACTGCTGGTGAAGAAGATTATGAAGGTGTCGGCTGATCATTCTCATCGATATATCTGCGCTTCAGATAGGGATGAACAATCAATGCGACTGCGATAATTCCAATTTCATAAAGAATCATCATAGGAATCCACACCACCATCATGGATAAAATATCCGGAGTTGGTGTGATGACTGCAGCGATAATCGCGAACACTACGGCAAGATAGCGTCTCATATTGCGAAGTGAGTACTTCGTTACAAGTCCCATGAATCCAAGAATCACCACGATGTTTGGAAGCTGGAAAAGAATTCCAAGCATCACGAGAGCTTTGGAAGCAAGAAGAAGATAATCCTGAAGATTCATCATCGATTCAACATTCGCTACACCCGAAGTGAGGAGTGTTTTGAACGTGAATGGGAAGATCACATAATAACCAAAACTCACACCGAAGATGAAAAGCACAAATCCAACAAAGATAAATGGTCTGATAGCATTGATCTCTTTTTGGTAGAGACCCGGTTTGATGAAAAGCCACACCTGGTGAAACCAGAAAGGGCTTGCAAGAAACACACATGACCAGAAAGCAATCTGAAGTTCTGCGAGAACTTTATCCAAAAGACCTGTCACCACAACTTTACCGTTTGTAGGACCGAGGGCCTCACGTAAAGGGGCAAGTAGGAATTCCTGAATGGCAGTTGAAAAGTAGTAACAGATACCAAATGAGATAACCAAAATGATCAGAATGCGGATGATTCTCGTCCGCAGTTCTTCCAGATGGTCCATGAAACTCATTTCCTTCATGTGACTATCATAGCCATAACACCATTTTCTGTCTTATCTTTTCTGGTTTTGAGGGTACAATAGACCCATGAAATGCCTGGTCATCTTATTCACACTTTCATTTACGGTTGCAGCATTTGCCGCCGATCGCGATCGCCAGATCCTTAAGTGCCTGGGTGAAGAGGAAAAGCGCTTTCACCTGAAAAAAGAAGTGGGCCCGGTTTATGATCTGAACCAGCGCCTGATTTCTGAGATGATCCAGATTCCCCGAATTGAAATCACAAACGATGATTATCTTGTCATCTGTACCGGACAGAAGTTTTCTGAGTCTTGGAAGCTTCTTGAGCAGTCGATCGTGAGAGGAAAAAACCTTTTCAGAATTCCGCCTGACGTTCAGGGGATGCAGCGTGAAATGGTTATCGGGATGATTGATGATTACGTTGATGCGACTAAAGAGATTCTCCTGAACTTCATTTCACAAATTCAAGCGCAGGCCCCAAGTGCGAACTGCCTGAAGGAAGAGATTCCTGAACTTGATAACTTTTTCACTGAGATTAAATATCTTCAGGAAGAAATGGATGTCCAGACATTGTTCAAGGGAAGAGATTTGAAGATTTTCGAAAAGCTGAAGAACTATCCCTTAGCTTTTGAAAAGTGTCGCGCTCGTCTCAAAAAGAAAGTTAAACCTTCGTCTAAAGAAGCACGTAAGAAATCCTGAAGTTCTTTCGCTGTTTTTTCTTCCTCAAGCTGACTGACTTCCTTATCAAATGAAATCATCACCTGTGCATTCTTAAAGCTTCGAACTTCCATTTTAAATTCTTCTGCTTTTGGAAAACATGAAAGCATATAATCAATTTCCAGAAGCCACTCAGAGACAGCACGGTCTTTGTAATGGTGAGAATGTTTTTTAGTTTCGTGAAGAACTAACCAGCGCTTAAGCTGAGGAACGCATGACCTGCATCCCATCCCCGCTTTTGAAACTCCGGCAAGAGTATCAAGAGTCGGCATTTTTTCAGTCTGAAGATGATCGAGGATATCTGATTCACGGATACCGAAACAGCGGCACACAAGAGGAGATGTTTCCTGGTAGAGATATTCACGACCACGGAAAACATCAAGAGATGCTTT
>JBEIQF010000288.1:0-4443 GCA_040376635.1 Halobacteriovoraceae bacterium | reverse complement strand
GTACCACTCCTTATCTTATTTAGTGAGTATCAGAACAAGAGCGGCAAATTCAACTGAGTAAAATTCTTCCAAAGACTAAAGGGTATCTTTAATCACATTTTCGTTGATCATCGTTTATGAATATCCAGCAGACAATTTTTTAACGGAGGTATTTATGAAAAAATTCTTTATCCTTGCAATCGCAGCATCATTGGTAACTGGAGCAGCTTTTGCTCAATCAGGTGCAACTAGTACATCAACGCCGTCTGGATCTCCATCAATGGGTTCAGGTTCAAGTGTTGGTACTGGCTCTTCTAATACAACAACGCCTTCGACAAATTCACAAGAGCGTATGGAAGATACGACTGTTTCTCCAAGCAACTCTGATACAACGACACCATCTTCTTCGACAGCTCCTACTTCTACGCTTCCAAGTTCTCAACAGCGCATGGAAGACACTATGGATTCGGACACAGCAACAGACTCAGCTACTGATACTGATTCAACAGACAATCAGTAGTAGTTTTCTCCTGGAGGACCGCAAGGTCCTCCTTACTCAGTAAATCTAAAATTGCTTGTGTCTTTAATCGTGAATCGGGAAAAGACATCTTCTATTCCTGGGATGCTTTCAACCAAATCTTCAGCTATTCTTCCCATGCCTTTACTTGAAATGTTTCCTGACAATGTGACCACTCTGTCCTTAACTTCTACTTCCACTTCACTTGCATCAACTTCAATACTATGAAGGAGAACATCACAAACTTTTTCACGTAATCTTTCGTCTGAGATTTTCCAGTTCTTCGGACCATATCCTGTATAATCTTTAATATTGCTGTTCCAGTTTGTACCTGATGATCCTCGGCTAAGATCTGCATCGCGGGCAGGTTCCATTCGTTTGTGAGGGTAATAATAGGCTTCACCGTGACGTGGACTAAAATCCATCGAGAGATCTCTTTCATCTTCGAAAGGTATACCAGTCACTCCACCAATGTGCTGATCTCGATCCATACTTCGCATTTTATTGTTGTCGTACTGATCTCCGAATCCGCCTGGTCCGTAGTTGTCTTTTCGTGACATAAGCACTCCTTTGCAAAAAAATGGCCGTCTTTCGACAGCCATTTTATCTCTCGAGGGCGACTTTCGGTAATACCAAGGAGAAACCCTGAGGACTGTCATTAATTGTACAAATCTATTTGAAATGGATGAATGGATTTAATCTAAGGATTACCAAAAGAAAAAACCGTGTTAATGAGGAAAAAAAAGGGCCTCATGAAGAGGCCCTTGAAAGATTATTTCTTAGCGTATTCAGTACAAACGTTCTCATAACCACAAGTTGTGTATGAGCCGCCATAACAGTAAGTACCACCGTAGTACCCACCACCGTAGTAAGGATCATAATATCCGCCGCCGTAAGTGCAGTTATTATATGTGTTACAAACGTATTGCTGTTCATAAGCAACACACTCATGAGTAGCTCCCCACCAAACTGAGTAAGCGATTACGCCAACGACTAGAAGGCCGATAACAACAGGAACGATTGCTTGACCGTTCCAGCTAGCACCTTGAGCATACATTTCGTCAGTTGATTCTTTCACCATTCTCGCAAGGTCTTCAGCTGAAGCAGCTTTGCCCATGAGAGAAGCTTTAAGTTTAAGGGCCTCAACAACTTTAGGGTTGTTAACTTTCTTAGAAACTAAAGCAAGAACTTGTTCCTGAGAAAGGCCATCGTTCTTGATCATTGATTCCATCTTACTGAAAAACTCTTTTGTTTTAGCATCGTAGAATGCCTGGTCTTTTTGATCCCATTCAACACTCAGGGAGTAGTGGTAATCATCAAGAGCTCTTTCAAGTTCCTGAACTGTGCCAGTGCTGGCCATAACGTTTAGAGAGAAACAGAAAGCGATTAATAAAGAGATAAATCTCATGCAAAAACTCCTTTTGGAATGATGCGCACTTGATAACAAAACACCTTTAGATTTGGAAACAGGAATCGTTGGCCTTAAGAATTTCTTAATGTAAAAATAGGTAAGTCATGAATATTGTAAACTCATGCTTCTGGAGCCACTTCGAGGGGAATCCCTATATTTTCTGTGAAAGACAGTTGTGTGGAATAATTGTCGAACCTGCAAACACCTGGTCGAACATTGGCTATCTCATCGTTGCGATCATGATTTTTAATTCTCGTCACACAGGAACTCGCGCACGCGGAAGATTTTTTTGGACCACTATCGCACTGTTCATTGGATCTACCCTCTTTCACCTGAGCGGAACGTGGTGGGGAAAATTTCTGGATGTAGGAGCGATGTTCTGTCTCTCAATGGCGATTCTCACAACTTCACTTGAACGTAGATATAAAATTGGACGACACACTGGAATCATCATCTTCATCAGTGGAATCATTCTATCGCTTATTTATCTCTATTTTGTTCAGAAGGGATTATTTCTTTTCGGTACACAGCTTGCCGTGAGCACAATACTTGAAAGGAGAAATGCGAAAAGATTCTGGAAGTCTTTAGTGTCTTTCGGGGTGGCCTTTTTATTCTGGATCATGGATGTGAAAAGAATCTGGTGCGATCCGGATAATCATCTGATTAATGGACACGCTGTCTGGCATCTCTTTGCAGCTTTAGCTATCTGGCTTTTCTTCAGCTCCTACCAATCTAAGGATGAGTCTCGCGTCCTCTGATTCTGTCTCTTAGCCTTCTCCATCTTTCTCTCATCCTCTCCCACCATGACGAAGCATTGCCTGTATCAGGCGCAGGTTCTCTTACTTCAGGATCCGGCACAGGAGTTGTTCGGGGAGGACGCGGTCGAGGGCGTGAGCGAACATGATCCCTGTCCGGTGTTCTGGGAACAGGTGAAGTTTCATTCCATGTATCTCCGCTTTCGTTTGTCGAAATTTTTGTGAGGACACCGCAGGCCATGAGGACGTCACCCGAAGATTTTTTTGCATAAACTGCAACAACTTTTCTTTCCAGCGGAAGATCCCAATCAGTTAATTTAACCAGCTGATCGCCACTCATATCATCCGGCAAATGCAAATCTGACAACATCAGGTAGTAAGAAGTGGAACGTTTATAATGATAATTACCAGAAGGAAAATGAGAGTGCCCGCGAAGTTGTCCACTTAGATCATCATCAAAGGGAACCAGACGATCACCAATTGCTTTACAACTTGTTCCTGTCTGCAAGTACTGTTTATGAACACCACCTGGTGAACCATTCAGTTTTACTTCCACACGGAAATCATCACCATATTTTTTAATTTTTACATCTCCAGAGACTCGATTGGAGACTGAATCATTAGCTGGAAGAAGCCAGGCCGAATAAGTTCCGTCAGTACTCACCTCTTCCTGGATCTCATCATCCGTTTTGTCTTTTACGCTCTTCCCGCATGAAATAAAAACGATCAGGACCGCAATAAAAGGTAGAGTCTTCATGACGGATATCATGAGTGTACGCCTGTCATCATTTCAATTCTCATTGCGCTAAGGTCAGTCCATTTTAATGGAGAGCACCCACTGAACAAGAGCTTCTATGACAACGAAAGTGAGATAACCGGAACCGATGAGAATGACGATAAGTATGAAAAAAATCAGCGCGACAATCATGCGGGATTTGATTGTCTCCCGGGCAGGATTAGCGAGATGACTCTCAAGAAGTCTGAGATTTTTGTTATTCGCCTTCCAATAAAAATCAAAAATGTTTCCGAGGAAAGGCAGCATATCAAAGAGATTCTCTACCAGGATATTAATGGCCATGCGAATCAGAGTTGAAGGGCCGGCACCGAGCGAAGCCGCCTGAGCAATTATGTAAAGCGACAACGCAGATGTGACGAAATCTCCAACAACAGGAATGAGACCTATCAGAGCGTCAAGGCCGAACTTTATACCAAAAGGTCCCTCGAATTTTGAATCGAGAGTGGAACTTAAATTCTTCAAGTGAGCTAGTTTGTCATCGTCACGTTTCATAATGGTAGTTTAATAGGAAATGATCCTTTCTAACAAGACTCCATAATCACGGACTCCTGATGAAGATGATGTTTCGGATTTAGTGGTCTCCTGAACCGAAGTATCAAGATACCAACCTTTACCTAAGGAGCGGCGAACAGCAGTTGAGTTAACTCCTTCACTACCACCTCCTACGCGCAGAGAACTTTTTTTACCTAGTCCGAATTGAGCTGTGGCATTTTTTGAACTGGGATCATAACCTACGTATTCAACCGGACTACCTGATAGAAAATAAAGGACAGAGAGAGACAAAATTCCCTGTGAGAGAAGCTGATTGGTCTTACTCGCTGCTGTCTTATCATCTGGATTCAGGTCAGCAAGCGGGCGACCAAATAACAAGACTGCGTAAATATCATTCTGAGGCAAGGGAGGATCACTTACAAAAGCATAGCGTGGTTTTGAAACAGGACCTTCTAGCTTCAGGGTTATCTTGTATTCAGGTAATGGAAATTTG
>JBEIQF010000110.1:0-9631 GCA_040376635.1 Halobacteriovoraceae bacterium | reverse complement strand
TGAAGCAAAAGTGATGAAAGGCGAGCTTGCTGCAAACCTTGATTCTCTTCTTTCAAAAGCATCGACAGAAACTGGTGTGAACTTTGATCGCAAGAATTTCATGCTGATTGAATCTCGCAATCTCGCGACAAGTAAGTATCAGTTTTACGTTCAGACTAACTCGATGATCCCGGTTGCGAAAACTGCAATCCGTATCTACTCTGATCTGAATACAGGCGAGCTTATTTACGCTCAAATGAATCTTGATGAAAAAGCAAAAGCTGACGAAGCTGAGCTTAGAGCGAAATATGCTAAAGCTCGTTTCTCTCCGGGTGCGATCAAGTCTAAGAAACTAGCTAACGCAATTTCTGAAATCGTATCAAGCGAAGTTTCTGCTCACTCAACTGATGCTCGTATCATCAGCATGAAGTCAAAAGATCAGTGGGAAAACGGCGACCTCGTAAGAGTTGTTGAAGTCCGTGCTCGTCGTGGTGTTCACACTGTTAAAGTTTCTCTTCTTAAAAACAGAATTTTAAGCTCTGACTACTCTGAGTTCCCTCAGGCAGAAAGAGTGACTCTTAAAGCAAACATCTTCCCGATCTACGAAGAAGTAGAAGGCACAGGAGAAATCCTTCCTTACGAAGTGAAAGAGCTTCGTTATGTGGATTCTCATGTTCATGATGGCGGTGAAAATCCACTAGGGACAATGACGGGCGTATCGTTCCCTGAAAATACTTATTTCCCGCTTCTTGCTGGAACTGAGCTTGGTGATATGTACGGTCTATGGTCTGAAGCATCTATCCGTGCAAAAGTTGAAGCAGTAACTTCAACACTTCCACTTCGCGCTAACAGCTTTGAGAATGGTCTTCTTCTCTCTGGTAAATACGCAACGATCAATATCCACCCTGCTGCTAAAGAAGCATTCAAGGATATCGATTTCAACCTCGTTCCTACAACTAACTCTATGCTTGCATGGAAAAACGTTAATGGAGCTTGGGAAGGAGCTCCTGTAGCTGGTCTTGCTGGTAAACCGATCAAGTCACAGGAAGAACTTCTTGCTCGTATTCCTTTCCGTCACCCGGAAAACGATGCTACTGCTTACATTAACTCTGGTGTTGATGAAGCTCAAGTTTACTACGCAGTAACTGTTCTTATGGAATCTCTCACTGAAATGGGTTTCACGGATAAAGAACTTTCTGAGAAGCCGTTCCACGCATTCCTTTTCGATCCAGATATCGGTATGCAGAACAACGCTTACTACACAGACAATACGATCAACTTTACGACGTATACAAAAGAGAGCACAAACCTTGCTCGTGACAATGCAACGATCTGGCACGAACTAGGTCACGCAGTAATGGAAAGACTTATGGGTCAACACCTTGCCTTCGAAGGCGGCGGTGGATACGGGGGCCTTTCTGAAGGTGTTGCTGACTTTGTTGCTTCAATCGTAGTTGAGCACCAGACTGATGGAACAACTTTCCCTGGTAAAGATAACTTCCGTATTCTTAACGAAACTGGTTACTACCTAACGAATGAATTCCACGATGAAGGTGAAGCGTACGGTGGTGCTATGAATGATATGCTCATGACGGCCATCTCTTATGAAGGCAAAGCTGGTCTAAATTCATTCACTGATCTTACTCTTGAAACGATGAGATTAACTCGTAATGCTCCGGCACTATCTGCTTCAGGATGGTTCGAGCACATGCTCATTGCTGATTCTCTTGGTAGCTCAGTACGTGCTGCTGGCAAGTATAAGACAATCATCGAAGACGCGTTGAAGTCTCGTAACTTCTCGTTTGAGAATGGCTTCAAGCCAGCTCAGATGACTGTTACTTATGACAACACTGTTCTTACTGATAAGTCTCCAGCTAGCCGTGAAAAACCACTTTCTCCATGTGGCGAAAATGGTGTTGTTTCTTACGACCTTAATGTGAAACTGACTTCAGGTGATTCTAACTTCATCAAGTTCCCTGCAACTGTAAAAGTTGAGTACAAGAAAGGTGCTCTTCAAGGTGCAATTAAGTGGATTGGCGAAGAAGTAAACCCACAAGTTTACACAATCAATTCTGCGGAAGAAGTTCTTAATCTTCCAATCAAGGCTTCTTTAGAGTGTGATTCTGTTAACCAGCCAGATGGCTCTTGTAAGGACTATGCTTACATCCAGGTCTGGAATGGCGGCACTAAGCCGATCGCTAAGAAGCGTTTCTATCTTAAACTGAACAAAGCTGAATGTGCTGAATAAGCAAAAATGAGAAGGGCCCTAACGGGCCCTTTTTTTATTTGATTAATTTTGAAGCAACGTAACGTTTATCACCTGTTTTCTGCAGAAGTTCAAAAAGAAGAGTCTTCACATAAAGCTCTTTTCCTTCACTCCACTCAAACGGGCCTTTTGGATAATTCACACCAAATTTCATCGCGCGATTGATATCTTCTTTTGAAGCAACTTCTTCTTCGAGAGCGAAGTGAGCTTCATTGATGATCTGGACAATTGTTCTGGGGAAGATAAAACCACAAGATACGATTGTCGTTTCCACCGGCGTAAATCCAAGTTCCTTAAATTTAGCGATCACTTCAGGCTCATGCTTTAAGCAGTGAACTTCTATCTTCTTCGCTTCATCACAAAAGAGGGCAGCGAATGTTCCTTTGAGTTGAGGATACTCATCATAGAAATCCTGAGGATCATAACAAGTGAGATCCATGATTACATGTTTCTCTGGATTCGCTTTAAGGATTTCCTGCTTCTCAGCTTTTGTACCGAACCCAAAATTGATCAGGAAGTTGTCGAATTGAACGTTAGTCATACTTATAAAACCCACGCTTCGCTTTCCTGCCAAAACGTTTTTCATCTACCATTTGTTTCTGAAGTTTGTGAGGAGCAAATCTTGGCTCTTTACCGTAGGCTTCCCAGACTGAACAAGTAACTGAATAATTCACATCGATGCCGATGAGATCCATGAGTTCAAAGGGACCCATCTTAAATCCGCCAACTTCTTTCAGAATGTGATCGACCTCTTTAATCTTCGCTTCGTCTTCTTGCTCCACAATTCGGAGTGGCTCACCATAAAAGTTTCGCGCAACTCGGTTAACAATAAAGCCCGGCGAATCTTTGCATAAAGCAGGTTTTTTATCTTTTGAATCAAACCACGCATATAAGTCACGACAAAGCTGCTCCGATGAGTCCTTGCCCTTAATCACTTCAACCAGCTTCATGATTGTTGCCGGATTAAAGAAGTGAAGTCCAAGGAACTGAGGCTTTCTTTTGTCGCTTACAGCTTCGGCCATAAGGGCAATAGGGAAACTTGAAGTGTTACTTGAAAGAATCGTATGAGGAGCAAAATGCGCATCAAGTTTCTTAAAGAGATCTTTTTTGATTTCAAGATTCTCAATGATTGCTTCAACAACAAGGTCAGCATCTTTTGAAAGATGATCAAGGGCAGAAACTTTCAATCTCTTTTTCAGTTCATCAACGTTTGAGAGTTTGCCTTTCTCAGCAAGCTTGTCCCACGAAGCATGAATGTCTTTGAGAGCTTTTTCAGATTGAGCAGGGGAGTTGTCCGTAAGTTCTACAGAACAACCAACTTGGGTGAACCACTGTGCGATGCCAGAACCCATGGTTCCAGCACCGATCACAATTACTTTAGAAATGTTCATGAATTAAGAGAGAGTGTATTCAGTCGGCTGAGCAGCTTCATTGTACTCAGGAACTTTAAGTCCCCATTCAGCACACTTCTCGTTAATTTCCTTAACGAAAGCATCACGAACGTCAGCGTTAGAGCGAGTTTTAAGACCAAGCTTCTGATAGATGTCGTTCGCGCCACCAGTTGATTTACCAAATGTGTTCATCACACGTGGCCACCAAAGGTTCAGACGCTCCTGAAGGAACTTACGAGTCTCTGGATTTTCTGCCATAAGCTTCACAGTTTTATCACCGTGAGCAAGGTGCATATGTTCTTCCTTACAGATTGTGCCGATAGCATTTTTCCATGGGATGAATGACGAGTTCAATGTGTCTTCAAGAACGTGGCCTGCAGCTCTGTCCATGAGGAAGTTGAAAAGACAGAAGTCTTCCCAGTGAGTGATCTGGTAGTAGAAAATGTTGACGCGTTTGTCTTTCTTCGCGCGAGAGAATCCGATGTTCGCGAGATCTTCCGGGATACGCCAGTCAAACTCATGAGCAAGCATGTGATCGTGAGTTTTCTCACCTAGATCATCAAGGATTTTGTAAATAACATGAGCATGTCTCATTTCGTCTTTTACGATTTGAGCAACAAGTACTCGCTCGTGAGCATTTGGAGCTTTAGCAATCCAAGGCATGTAACCAAGTCCGCCTGCATATTCTGAATCTGCCTGCATCCAGAGAAGATTCAAAAGATTCTTCCTGTAGATTTCTGGCATCTCAGAATTAGAGTCGAATGTGCGACCGTTTTTAATTTCTTCAAACAACTTCAAATCTGCTTCTGTATACTGACGCATGAGTTACTCCTGGGGCGAAATCTTATAGACCTTTAAAATTTGGTTTTCTTTTTTCGAGGAAAGCACTTACGCCTTCCTTGTAATCCTGAGAAAAGCCCAGCATTCGCTGAACATATTTCTCACGGCTGAGAACTTCTCCCAGCTCTTTTTCATTAGCATACTGAAGATTCTTCTTCACCATTTTCACTGAAAGCGGCGCTAAATTGTTAATTTCTTGCGCTAGATTCATGGCCTCTTGAAGAGGATTTTCAGCTATTTTACTGATGAAATTATACTCCAGCATCTGTTCTGAGAGAAGAGGCTTCCCTAACAAGGCGAATTCCAAAGCCTTAGTGTATCCCATTTGTCTAACCAGCATGAAACTCATCCCTGCATCAGGGGCCAGTCCTATCTGACTAAAGCCGGAGATAAAACGCACGCCTGGAGCCGCTATTTTCAGGTCACACGCGAGGGCAACTGAAAGTCCAGCTCCAGCACAAACGCCTTGTATAGCGCCAATAACGAGCTTATCAGATGTGCGGATGGCCTCGATCAAAGGATTCCATTCTGTTTCAATTGTCACACCGATATCAACCGGACCTTTGGAAGCATCAACAGTTCTGTCATTCAGATCCTGGCCTGAACAGAAAGCTTTACCTTCCGCTGCCAGAATAATCGAACGAACAGAAGCATCTTTGTTTGCTTCGCGGATCGCTGAGATGATATCCAGCTTACCCTGCACATTCAGAGCATTGTAAACTTGAGGACGGTTGATAGTTACAACCGCTGTACCGTCTTTAATTTCGAATTTAACTGTTTCAAATGTTTTCATTCTTCTACCTGTAAAAAATCTAACCTGTGTTCAACAACTTTGTCCTGATCTTGGTCACCAAATGGAACAATTCTTAACTGATCAAGGACACACGCTGCAAAATTCGGATCTTTAGGGAAACTGTTCTTAAGAATTTTTTCATTCCGAACTTTCCCGTCTTTTGTAAGAGTAAACTGAACTGTCATTTCACCGGCAGGTTTTGAAAAACGTCCGCCGTATTGTTCACTGTCGTGATAACAGGCCCTGAAGGATTCATTTCTTCCTTTCAGCGGTCCTTTGACCGGATCCGCGAGGATCGGATCATGAGCACAGCTCGCGAGAACTAACAGAAGACTAATTGCCTTCATAGTTCGGTTCACGTTTCTCCAAAAATGCTTTGGTCCCTTCTTTCTGATCTTTCGATGAGAAAGTGAGATAGAAATTTTTCCTCTCGAATTCCAATCCATCTTTCAATGAACCTTCAAACGCCATATTCACAGCTTCTTTTGCAAGTCTCACGGCCACTGGTGCGCGATTAGCGATCACTTTCGCAATCTCAAAAGTTTCCTGCAAAAGTGTTTCAGCAGGAACAACTTTAGCTACGAGTCCTGATTTCTCAGCTTCGTAAGCATTCATCATGTCTCCAGTAAGAACAGCTAGCATTGCTTTTGATTTTCCAACTGCACGAGTGAAACGTTGAGTTCCGCCGGCACCTGGAATAGTTCCGACTTTGATTTCAGGTTGACCAAATTGTGCAGAATCACCAGCAACGATGAAGTCACAGGCCATGGCGAGCTCACAACCACCGCCAAGAGCAAAACCATTAACCGCGGCAATAACTGGTTTTGAAATCAAAGGAAATTGTTTCCACGTTCTGAAACGTGTATCTGTGAGTTGATCGATAGATGTCGCTTCGGCCATTTGATTTAAATCTGCACCTGCAGCAAACGCACGCTCATTTCCCGTGATCATGATGACACGAACGTCCTTGTCGTCTTCAAGCTGGAATAAAGCTTCCATTAATTCTTTTAACAAGGCCGTTGAAATGGCGTTGAGGACTTTCGGACGATTAAGCTGGATGAGGGCAACGTGTTTGTGTTGCTGATAGTTTTTCGTTACGAGAATATTTTCGAAAGGGTCTTTTGACATGATAATACCTTGCGTCGAGCTGACCAAAAAATGAATTGATCCACGATACGAAGGGGTGGTTTAGATGTCAAAAAATATGAGCGAAATTAGCCGAAACGACCCTCAATATAGGCCGCAGTTCGTTCAACTGCAGGAGCATTGAAGACTTGAGTTGTTTGACCCATCTCAACAAGCTCACCCATGTACATAAAAATCGTTTCATCAGAAACGCGTTTCGCCTGGCTCATTGAGTGAGTCACGATGATGATGGAATAGTCTTTTTTGAGATCTTTAATAAGTGTTTCAATCGCCTCAATACCAGCTGGATCAAGCGCTGAACATGGCTCATCAAGAAGAAGAAGTTTTGGTTTAAGTGGAAGAAGGCGAGCAATACAAAGACGCTGCTGCTTCTCAAGAGAAAGTGAAAGTGCAGGGCGATTAAGCTGAGTCTTCAGATCGTCCCAAAGGCCCACTCGCTTAAGTGAGCTTTCAACCATTTCATCGAGTACAGACGTTTTAACACTCTTTAAATGAGTTTTAGCGCCGAAAATAACGTTTTCATAGATTGTGAGTGGAAGTGGATTTGGTTTTTGGAAAACCATTCCTACCTGCTTACGAAGCTCAGGAAGGGCCACTGAAGGGTGATAGATATCCTGGCCAAAAACCTGGATGCTTCCTTCGTGAGAAACTTCTGTACCTCTTTCATTTACGCGATTGAGACATTTTAAAAATGTACTCTTCCCACAGCCTGATGGGCCAATGAGAGCTGTAATCTTGAAAGAAGGAATGTTGAAAGTCAGTTTGTTAAGCGCCTGGAAGTTGCCGTACCAAAAACTGAATTCATTTGTATTAACAACGTAATTTCTGTTCATAAATTATCCGAATAAGCCTTCAATATAATCTTTAGTTCGAACATCAGTAACCTGCCCACCAAAGAATTTTGAGTTTTCATTTAGGTCTAGAATTTTCCCGTGTAACATCATGGCCGTTCTGTCGCCGAGGCGTTTCGCCTGGTTAATAACGTTCGTCACCATAACAATAGTCATGTCTTTTTTCAGCTCCTGAAGAACAGCTTCGATTTTCATCGTCGTCACAGGATCAATCGCGATTGAGAATTCATCAAGGCAAAGAACTTCAGGATGGTGAGAAAGTGCGCGGGCAATTGTTAATCGCTGCTGTTGTCCACCTGAGAGTTTAGTTGCCAGACCATCAAGACGATCCTTCACTTCATCCCAAAGAGCTGCTTTTTTAAGACAGTCTTCCATGATGGAATCTAGTTCTGCTTTATCCGTACAACCTGCCATACGAGGGGCGTACGTTACGTTTTCTTTAATCGACATAGGAAGACCAACTGGAAGTGGTGATACCATTCCGATACGTCGTCTTAAAAACGTCGAATCCTCATCCTTAAACACACTTTCTGAATCGAGAAGAATGTCGCCCTTAACCTTTGATTGAGAATTAAAATCAATCATACGGTTAAGACATCTCAGAAGAGAGCTCTTCCCTGAATTCGCTGGACCGATAATCGCGAGGATTTCATTCTGGAAAATATCCAGATTCAAGTCGTGAATTACGGCCTTATCGTTATAGGAAACAGTGAGGTTTTTAATTTCTAATTTCTTTTTCATTTTACCATTTTCTCTTCGTACGGAAGTAAGTTCGGAGCACAACAGAGATTGAGTTCACCGAAAGGATGAGCAAAATCAAAACTAATGCTGTTGCAAATGGATATGCTTCCGGTACGCCTACAACCTGAGTTGAAATCGTAAATAAGTGCATCGAAAGTGACATACATTGATCGAAAACACTCTGAGGCAGGAAAGGAAGATAGAATGCAACACCTGTGAAAAGGATCGCAGCTGTTTCACCAGCGGATCTACCAACTGCGAAAACTAGTCCAGTTAAAATACCTGGAATTGAATTCGGAAGAACAATATGTCTGATCGTTTGAAGTTTACTTGCACCAACGTTCCATGAAGCTTCACGGTAACTATGAGGAACAGCTTTAAGAGATTCCAATGTTGAGGTAATGATAACCGGTAGGTTCATCACTGCGAGGGTAAACGAAGCTGCCAGAATACTTGTTCCCATATTCAGGAAGAGAACGAAAGCACCAAGACCAAAGAGTGCATGTACGATACTTGGAACACCTGCAAGATTGAGGATCGCAAGACGAATAATACGAGTTGTTCTGTTGTCTGCGGCATATTCAGATAAGTAAATCGCCGCTAGAACGCCCAGAGGACATGAAACGATAACACTAATGATAACGAGCCAGAAAGTACCGATAATAGTCGGAAAAATCCCGCCCGCAGTCATACCTTGAATCGGATCTTCAGTAAGGAATTCCCAAGAGAGTGCAGGAAATCCTTTAACGAATAACCAGAACATAATGATGAGTGCAGGAAGAAATAAGAAGAATGTAATGGTGCTGAGAATGCCCTTAAATCTCTTCTCTTTTATTTCTTTATTGAGGAGGTGAATGCTTGGATGAAACATTATTTCTTACCTCTGCCTCTGATTAAATAATCAGCTGTTATGTTCACAATGAATGAAAGAATAAAGAGAAGAAGACCAATAGCAAACAGGGCCTGGTAATGTTCTCCGCCTTTTGGAGATTCACCGAGCTCGGCTGCGATAGTCGCAGTTAGAGTTCTTGCTGGATCAAATAAGCTATGTGGGATCTGAATGGAGTGACCAGTGGCCATAAGAACGGCCATCGTTTCACCTAGAGCACGACCAACTCCAAGAAGAGCAGCTGCCATCAAGCCGTTTTTCGCGGCCGGAAGGAGAACGCGAGTTGCCACTTCCCATTTTGTTGCACCCATTGCCTCAGCAGCTTCACGGTAAGTTTCAGGAACAGCACGAAGAGCGTCTTCGCCTACAGAAACGATAAGTGGAAGAGACATAAGAGCAAGGATGATTGAAGCATTAAGAACATTCAATCCAATAGGTACTTTGAAAACATTAATGATTAACGGGTTAATCATCATGATTGCAACGAAGCCCCATACGACTGATGGAATAGCAGCTAGAAATTCAATGAGAATCTTATAGATCTCACGTGTCTTAGGATGGCAAAACTCGGAGATATAAAATGCTGTCGCAAGCCCCAGGGGAACTGCGATGAGCATTGAGATAACAGTTACAGCAAGTGTTCCCACGAAGAGAGCGAGAACACCGTAGCTGATTTTTGATACAGAAGCTGGATTCCAGTTCGTAGAGAAAAAGAATTCAGAGAAATCAAAACGA